>JBCAZI010000022.1:0-39069 GCA_038533095.1 Pseudomonadota bacterium | reverse complement strand
CTCTGCGTTGTTCATGGCCGAGCGGATATCGGCAAGGATCTTAGTCTTGTCCCAGCCAAATTCAAACTCAAGTGCCACGCCTGCGTAACCTTCGGCCGCGGTGGCTGACATGGTTTTCAACCCGTCCAGGTCTGAGAGTTCGGCCTCCATAGGTTTGACCAGCAGGGTTTCACTGTCCTCAGCGGAAATGCCGGGGAAGGGGACCGAGACGAATATCGCCGGGATTTCGATGTCAGGTTCGCCCTCTTTCGGCAGGCCGACATAGGCCATGCCCCCCGCCAAAAGCGAAAGGGCAATAAAGGCCAGAACCATACGGGCACGCGAGGCGGCCCAGTCTACCAGTCCAGTCATCCTTTGGCCTCCGTATATGTCGGCGCGACTTGGACACCATCCACGACAAATTCTTGTCCCACGGTAATGATATCAACGGTTTCGGGCAGATCGGTGACCCAGACACCCTCTGCCGTGTCGCGTAGCAATGTGACTGGCATGAACTGTGCGATATTGCCTTCGGCGACCGTGCGGACACCAAGCACGCCATCATCGTCAAGTGTCAGCGATGATTGTGCCAGCAGATGCGCTGTGCGTCCGTCGGATGCAATCAGGATTTCGGCTGTTTGGCCGTCGCTGATCGCCAGATCATCATTCTGCACCGTGACCTCAACCCGGAAGGTACGTGTCAGCTCATCCGCGCTGCGCGACAGGAATGTCACGCGACCCTGCACCTCTTCGCCGCTGGTCAGGCGGGCACCTGCGACAGCGCCGACGTTGACCTTTGAGACATCCGCCTCTGGCACAAACCCGACCAGTTTGATCTCATTCAACTGGATGATCGTGGCACACGGGGTGCCGGGCTGCATCAAGGAACCCAATTCGGCAGTGTCTGTTTCCAACAGGCCAGAGAAAGGGGCGGTGATGGTCAGCTTGTCGATTTCACGCGCGGCCGATGCGACCTCGGCCTGTGCCGACTCAATACCTGCCCGCGCCGATACAACGGCAGAGCGAGCGCGCTGGACGCCAGCGGTTGCGGCTTCCATCGCCGCTTCCGCACTGACAAGGCGGGTTTCAGATGCGAAACCATCCTCAGACAGGCGCTGGGCCGCATTCAGGTTGATCTCGGCCTCACGCACCCGGGCGTCCGCCTCGATCACGCCAGCTTCGGCTTCGGGGACACGCCCCTCGGCCTCGGCCAGCCGCGCGCGTGCTTCGGCTAGTGATGCTTCGCGAGTGCCGGGGTCAAGGCTACACAGCATCTCGCCTTCATTGATGAATGCGCCTTTGCGGCGCGGCTCTGAAATCACCAGGCCCGAGGTTTCAGCAGCGACTGTGACCTGACGCGCGGCCTCTGTCCGACCGCGCAGGATCACAGCGCTATCAACGATCTGCGCGACAGAGCGCAGGGCGACAACACCGACAAGGGATTCGTTACTGTCATCCGTGTCTTCGGCTGCAGTCTCTTCCGTTGCCACGACGGCCTCTTCTGCGCCACCGCCAGCAAAGCCCACCAGTGTTTCACGCTCAAACACCACCATATAAAGGCCGGCCAGCACCAAGACGGCCGTCAGTATCGGAATGATTTTCATGTCGTCTTCCCTTTTGGATGGCGTATTGCGCCGCCAGCCGTCTTTCTGTCGTCTTTGTTACGCGCAGCTTACAAGCGTAGATCACTAGGATGTACTAAACCATTCAGTTCAGTTTATACGTAACCTGCCGCGACGGCAAGCGCACATTTGCGTGTGACTGGGCGGATAAGAGCAGGCATTTGCGACCGGCCTCTTGTTCATTGTGCTGGCTTCACGATATGTACGCGCGCAGAGGTATCTCAAACATTAAGAAATTGGGGATCAAGGTGAGCGACACCGACAGTTTTATCAACGAAGTCACCGAAGAAGTGCGCCGCGAGAAGCTGTTTGGCTATCTGCGCCGCTATGGTTGGATCGGTATCGCTGCTGTGCTGTTGCTGGTGGGCGGTGCGGCCTGGAATGAATATCGAAACGCGCAGGCGCGCAATGCGGCTGAGGCCACGGGTGATGCACTGATGGCTGCCTTGGAAGAAAATGATCCGGCCGCCCGTGCCACCGCGATGGCCCAGATCGAGGGTGAGGGGGCTGCGGCTGCTGTGACACTGATGTTGCAAGCCTCGACCGAATATGAGGCGGGCGATGTCGCTGCCTCTGCCCAAACCCTTTCAAATGTTGTGACAAACCCGGACATCCCGGAAATGTATCGTGATCTGGCCGCATTGAAAGCGGCGATGCTGCCATCCGATGATGCAGCAGGACGCCTGGCCAATTTAGAGGCATTGTCCCAGCCTGGACAGCCGTTCCGCCTGCTTGCACTCGAACAAGTTGCCTATACCACCCTAGCCGAAGGCGATACCGAAGGGGCGATCGCAATCATGCGCCAGATCGAGGAAGACGCCGGTGTGACGCGCGGGTTGCGCGAACGGGTGCAGACACTCATGGTGGCATTGGGCGAAGAATTGCCCGACCCTGTGAACCAGTAAAGCGCAGATTGGATCCGACCCCGTGACTTTGAAAGCCAGCATCACCGCCGCCCTTAGCCTCGCCCTCTTGGCAGCTTGTGGCGATAATGATGAGATTTTGCCGGGTGAGCGTTTTGACATTCGTGCGCAGACCACCTTTGAAAATCAGACGCTGCCGGTCAGTATTCCCGTTGCGACGGTGAATGCTGATTGGGGCCATCGCAATGGCAACCCAAGCCATGCGATTGCGCATCCCGCCCTTGGTGCCACACTCAGCCCGTTGTTTGTTGCCGATATAGGCGAAGGCGACAGCCGGCGCGCGCGGATCACGTCGTATCCTGTCGTCGCCAATGGCGTAATCTACACGGTGGATGCCCGTGCGCTGGTGACGGCGACCACAGTTGATGGATCCACCCTGTGGTCGCGTGATCTGACACCAACACGTGACAACGCCACCGATGCATCAGGTGGCGGTATATCGGTCGGGGGCGGGCAGGTTTATGTCGCGACCGGCTTTGGTGAAATCACAGCACTTGATGCCGCAACCGGTGCCGAAGTCTGGACGCAGGACCTGGATGCGCCCGCCAATGCGGCACCCACATTGCGTGGTGATCTGGTCTATGTTGTTGGCCGTGACAGTACCGCTTGGGCACTGGACACGTCAAATGGACGTATCCGGTGGCAACGTTCTGGCGCGCCATCAACGGCCAATTTCGCAGGGGGCGCATCGCCGGCCGTCAGCGGTGAATTCGTGGTCTTCCCATTTTCGTCGGGTGAGGTGCTGGCGACCTATCCGCGCGGCGGTCTGACCCGTTGGTCCACCGTTGTGTCGGGGGAGCGTCTGGGCAATGCGGCTGGTGTGATCAATGATATTTCTGGTGACCCGGTTATTGTTGGCGATCGCGTCTATATCGGCAATTTCGGTGGACGTACTGCCGCCATCAATCTTGATGATGGCACGCGCCTTTGGACCGCGACTGAAGGATCGGTCAACCCGGTTTGGCCTGTCGGCGAGGCTGTGTTCCTGATCAACGAAGTGAACGAACTGGTGCGCCTTGACGCGCAGACAGGTAATCCTGTCTGGCGCACATCCTTGCCAACTTTTGAGGATGAAGAACGCACCCAGCGCCAGAAACGCGTCTTCGCCCATTTTGGCCCGGTCTTGGCCGGTGGTCGCTTGACTGTGACATCATCGGACGGGTTGATCCGCCAGTTCGACCCCACCTCTGGTGCGTTGATGGGTGAGCTTGAATTGCCCGGCGGTGCCGCCTCTGGCCCGGTTGTGGCCGGACAGACCCTTTACGTTCTGAGCAAAAACGGGCAATTGCACGCTTTCCGTTAAGCTGCAACTGGTGTAGCTGCGCGGTCATATGCCGTCAGGAGCCGTGAGATGAGCTTTACCCTTGCGATTGTGGGTCGTCCGAATGTGGGCAAATCCACCTTGTTCAACCGTCTGGTGGGCAAGAAGCTGGCCTTGGTCGATGACCAGCCGGGGGTGACGCGTGATTTGCGCGAAGGCGAAGGGCGTATTGCTGATTTGCGGTTTACCGTGATCGATAGCGCCGGGCTGGAAGAGGCAACGGATGATAGCCTGCAAGGCCGGATGCGCCGCCTGACCGAACGCGCGGTCGAGATGGCTGATGTCTGTCTGTTTATGATCGACGCGCGGGCAGGGGTGCTGCCTGCGGATGAGGTCTTTGCCGATATCCTGCGTAAGAAGAATGCCAATGTGATTTTGGCTGCGAATAAAGGCGAAGGCAAAGCGGCGGACGCCTCTATCTTAGAGGCCTATTCACTGGGTCTGGGTGAGCCCATCCGCATGTCCGCTGAACATGGCGAGGGCATGGGCGAGTTGCTGGATATGCTGCGCCCGATTGCGGATGCGCACGCCGAACAGGCCGCAGCTGACGCGCCCGAGGTCGATGTCGATGTGGGCGATGATGATGAGGATGCAGCGCGCGTACCGACACGTGCTAAGCCATTGCAGATCGCGGTAGTGGGCCGCCCGAATGCTGGGAAATCCACCCTGATCAACCAGATTATAGGTGAAGAACGCCTGCTGACTGGGCCAGAGGCCGGGATCACCCGTGATGCGATATCGGTGCAGCAGGACTGGGGCGGGGTTCCTATGCGTATCTTTGATACGGCCGGTATGCGCAAGAAAGCCAAGGTGCAGGAAAAGCTGGAGAAGCTGTCCGTTTCTGACGGACTGCGCGCAGTGAAATTTGCCGAGGTTGTTGTTGTCTTGCTGGATGTTGAAATCCCATTTGAGCAGCAAGACTTACGGATTGCTGATCTGGCTGAACGCGAAGGTCGTGCTGTTGTTGTGGCCGTCAACAAATGGGACGTCGAAGGTGAAAAGCAAAGCAAGCTGAAAGAGTTGCGCCAGGACTTTGAACGCCTCTTGCCGCAGCTGCGGGGCGCGCCTTTGGTCACAGTTTCGGCCAAGACGGGCAAGGGGCTGGACCGCCTGCAGCAAGCGATTATGCGCGCACATGAGGTTTGGAACCGCCGTGTCTCAACCGCGCATCTGAACCGTTGGTTGACCGGCATGCTGGAACAGCACCCGCCACCCGCACCGGGCGGCAAGCGCATCAAGATGCGCTATATGACCCAAGTGAAGACCCGCCCACCGGCCTTTGTGGTGATGACCTCGCATCCTGATCAGATGCCCGAAAGCTATAAGCGTTATCTTATCAATGGCTTGCGGGTCGATTTTGATATGCCGGGAACGCCCATTCGGCTGTTCCTGCGCGATCAGGGCGACAAGAACCCCTATAAGGACAAAAAGTCCTCACAGCCATCGCGCCTGTCAAAGCACCTTAAGAAGGGGCCAAGCGACCGTTAGGGCGGCTCGTGGCCATGACGGCCAGCAAGATCAGGATGCCTTTGCCTGCAAGGGCCGAGACCATCCATACCTGGGTGCCATTGGCGACGATAATCCCGATCAGGGCCCAGATCACAGTAAGTCCGTAGGGGATGGCAGGTTTGCGCATCAACACCGCAGTCGCCACGATCAAGGCCCCTATGATGCCAATGTAAGCCCAGCCTATGGCATCGGTTAGCAGCCCATAGCCTGCAGCGGTGCTGCCCAATGACACGAATGATGCCGCTGTCAGCCAACCTGCATAGATCGCAACAGGGGTTTTCAGCAACCAGCGGTCATCGTCCGGCGCCTGCATCAGTGCGGCGATGGCGGTGCCTGCCATGACAAAGATCAGGACTGTCGCCCAGATCGCACTGGCATTCGCGACAGCAAGCCATGGCGTGCCAACAGCCAGGCTGACAATCAAGGGCTTGCGCGCCCGGTCCCAACCAGCGTCGTTGCCGCGTTTGATCAGACCATAAAGGGCCGAGACAACCAACCAGCCGTAAATCAGCCCCCAGATTGCAAAGGCATAACCTGCGGGCTGGATGGGCGGCTCAATTTGCGGAATCGGCAGCTGATCGGCGCGAAATCCGCTGAAGGGTCGGGTGAAGGCGGGGGACAGCACGAAGGTTGCGGTCATACACAGCGTCAGGAGAGCGTAGGTCTGTTTCATACGACACAACATAGCGCAGTATACGCCGGGTCCATCCGGAGGTCAGGAAAAGCTGACTTGCGCGGTACCTGCCTTCACGTCAACATGATGGCATTTAAGTGTATGTATTTGTATTGAGGTATTTGAAATGAAACGCATTGTTATTTTATGCGATGGCACGTGGAATTCCCCCACGATGACGACACCCACCAATGTGGTCCGGCTGCGTGATGCGCTGATCCATGATGAAAACACCCAGGTCGTGCGGTATTTGGAAGGCGTTGGTGTCAATAAATACGCCAACCGTCTGAAATCGCTGATCCATAAGCTGGGTGGCGGTGCCTTTGGTTGGGGTTTGGGGCGCAATGTAAGATTGGCTTACCAGCAGCTTTGTCTGCACTACCAGCCGGGTGATCAGATCTATATCTTTGGCTTTTCGCGCGGGGCCTATACGGCGCGGTCCTTGGCTGGGATGATCCGCAAATGTGGGATCGTGCCCGAGAACCGCGTCAAAAGCGCATTTACCCTGGCCAAGGCCTGGCGACTTTATAAACGCAGGGGCGCCGATTTGGATGAAGGACCGCTGTGGGTGCAACGCAAGGCGCTTTCGCCTAGGCTTGCAACCTCTTACGAGGATTGGCTGGCCCGCGGGCAGGAAGGGTCGATCGTTGATATCCACTTTATTGGCATCTGGGATACGGTGGGTGCCAAAGGCCTGCCGCCCACGCTGTTGGGGCCCATCGCACGGCTGTGGAACCGCCGCTATCAGTTTTACGATATGCGGCTGTCGTCGATGGTCAAACACGCCTATCACGCGCTGGCGCTGGATGAACAACGGCTGTTTTATGAACCCACGCCTTGGGAAAATCTGGATCAGCTGAATGGGGATCAGACAGGCCCCGACAAACCCTATGACCAGCTTTGGTTTGTGGGCAATCACGGCATCGTGGGTGGCAGCAATACGGTGCGCGAGCTGGTGGCCTTTCCGCTGGAATGGATTGTGGACAAGGCCAGGGATCTTGGGCTGATTGTTGATCCTGATGCGTTGATCCCGGATATGCCGGGCAACCCATCTGCATGGTCCACGGATGTCGCGCGCCAGACCGGGCCGCTGAACGCCTGGCGCGTTGGGCCCACCCGATCAGACAGCTATCATTGGAGTGTTGGCGCCCGCATGCGGTCGCTGGGCGCACATTACAGCCCCGGTGGGGCCATGCATGTGCGCACAGCGGTCATGCAACTGCCCGAACCGGCAGCCCCTATGCCAGAAGCCCGTCAGGCGTGATCCGCGTTTTGCCGCGCAGGTAGGGGTGCAATGCGGCGGGCAGGTCAACCGATCCGTCCGCTTGCTGCCCATTTTCGACCACGGCAATCAGCGCGCGCCCTACAGCCAGACCTGACCCGTTCAGCGTATGTACAAACTGCGGTTTGCCGCCACCCTCTGGCTTATAACGGGCGTTCATGCGGCGCGCCTGATAGTCGCCCGCGACCGAGACCGAACTGATCTCGCGATAGGTGTTCTGGCCGGGCAACCAGACCTCGATATCGTGGGTCTTGCGCATGCCAGCACCCAGATCGCCCGTGCACAGGACAACAGTGCGATAGGGCAGGTCCAGCTTTTCCAGGATCGCCTGCGCGCAGCCGGTCATGCGGTCATGCTCTGCAGCACTATCCTCTGGCCGCGTGATACTGACCATCTCGACCTTTTCGAACTGGTGCTGGCGCAGCATGCCAGATGTGTCGCGCCCGGCAGAGCCTGCCTCGGAGCGGAAACACTGGGTGTGGGCCACATAGCGGCGGGGCAGGTAGCTTTCGTCGATCGTCACGCCATTGACGATATTGGTCAAAGTCACCTCAGCCGTTGGGATCAACCACCAGCCATTCGTGGTTTGATAGCTGTCTTCGCCAAATTTGGGCAATTGCCCAGTGCCATACATCATGTCTTCGCGCACCAGCACCGGCGTGATTGTTTCGGTCAACCCGTGTTCTTCGATATGTACATCTAGCATCAATTGCGCCAGCGCGCGGTGCAGGCGGGCGACAGCACCGGACAGCAACACGAAGCGGCTGCCAGAGAGTTTGGCCGCCGTTTCAAAATCCATCCCCGGGCGGATGGCGGGAATGTCGAAATGCTCGACCGGGTCAAAGGCGAAATTCTTGGGCGCGCCGAAGCGATGGATTTCGACGTTATCGTCTTCATCATCGCCATCGGGGATGGTTTCATCGGGCAGGTTTGGAATACCCATCAAAAGATCGGTCAGGGCAGCATCTTGCGCCTTGGCCTCCTCATTCAGGGCAGCGATCTGCGCCTTCTTTTCACCGACCAATGCGCGCAGCCGTTCAAACGCGGCCTCATCACCACGGCCTTTGGCTGCGCCCACTTCTTTGGCGGCTTTATTCGCTTCGGCCTGTGCGGTTTCAGCGGCTAGGATTTTGGCGCGCCGCGCCTCATCCAACGCAAGTATTTCGGACGACACAGGTGCAATCCCACGACGAGACAGCGCCGCATCAAAGGCGGCGGGGTTGTCACGAATGGTGCGTATATCATGCATAGCATCGGTCCTTTTGCATCGTTTCGGTGAGGGTGATATGCCTGATCATGCAGGCCAAGTGAACCCGCGAAACACAGTCTGGTGGCTGTGGTGTTCTAACAATGTAGGGAGGCTAAGATGGAGCCTGATGTCACACTCACCCTTACCGGTGCGCAAATCGCTTCTTTTGCGTCCTTGACGGGGTCGGGCAACAATGCTGACCGTATCGTCGATCTGACCGATGTGACGGCATTGGGATCAAGCAGCGATATTTACACCATCGAGGTTTTCCAAACGAATGGTGCGGACCAATTTCAAAATGGCCAAAGGGTGACGATTACCGATCAAGACGGCAATGTCATCGTCAACAATAGAACTGTCCAACCCGATCTTGAACAAGGGCAGGCATCCGGTGATGAGCATCTGATCATTCCAGGCCAGGGCGGCGAACCGAATATCCTGATCGACGTGGGTGGCGTTCCCGTGGGGCCAGCTGACATCACCTATTCGCAGGCAGACCAAAACGTGGTTGAGGGCGTCGATGACGATGACGGTAATCTTGATTTTGCAGCGGTGGTGCCAGTGACGTCTTTTCCTTGCCTTGCGGCTGGTACGCAGGTCGAGACGGCGCAGGGGCAGATGCCCGTCGAAGACCTGCGCGCTGGTATGCGTGTTGTGACACATGATGGTGGTCTGCGCCGGGTGCTTTGGGTGGGCCAGCGGACGATCAATCTGGAAACGGGGCCGACTGATCAGCGCCCGATCCTTTTCAGCCCCGGTAGTTTGGGGTCGGGCCTGCCACGGCGCGCGCTAGTTGTTTCCCCCGGCCATCGGATGTTTTTGGCGGGTGATTTACCAAGGTCCATGTTTGGTCATGCCAATGTTTTGCCCGTCGCAAGGGGGCTGACCGTGCTGCCAGGCGTCAGGGTGATGGAGGGAAAAAAACAGGTCACATATGTGTCTGTTTTGCTGGATCAGCATGCGGTGATGAAGGCCGAGGGTGTGCTGACCGAAAGCTTCTATCCCGGTCCTTATGGCATGCGCCAATTGGGCCGAAAGATGCAGCGAGAGGTGCGCAACCTTATTCCCGGATATGATGAACAGGGGCACATAGCCTATGGGCCAGGCGCATTCCGTTTCCTGCGCTTGCAAGAGGGGCGGAGTTTGGCACGGGCGCATCGTGCAGCTTTGAAAGAGCGCGGGGATGCGGCATGGCAGGATTTAACGACAACTGATCCGGTCACTGTTTCGTAAAAGAACCCCTTCATGGCCAGTGTTGGCCTTGCATTTTGGGCTATCATCCCATTGGTGATTGCTTTCAGCTAACAGCGGCCCCATATGCATGAAAGCCTGCGCAAAGCGGCCCAATCGCGGTTGCCAATCATGGGTCGCGGACATAATGTGCCGCGAGTTTCCAAGGCGTTAACGCCGTACGACCAAAAGGGATGGAATATGAGACCTGCCGACCTGATTATGTTGCTACTGATCTTCGCGATCATGTACTTCTTGCTGATCCGTCCACAGCAGAAAAAGATGAAAGAGCACGCAGCAATGCTGGCGGGCCTGCGCCGGGGCGATCAGATTATCACCCAAGGCGGTATTGTTGGCAAAATCATCAAAGTGAAAGAGGACGACAGCAACGAGGTTGAGGTCGAAATCGCCAAAGACGTCAAAGTGCGTGTTGTCAAATCAACCATCGCGACCGTCCTGAACAAGACCGAACCGGCGAAATCCTGATAACTGGCCGGTGAGGCGCGCTTTATGCTGAATATTTCGTTTCCCAAGCTTGTGATGATCTGGCTGACGGTCATCGTCGGCTTGACCTTTGCGATGCCAAACGGGTTTTACGGCAGGGTTGAGACCCATAATGACGCGATGGCGATCATTGAAACTGGGATCACAAATGCAGAGTTAGAGGCAGATGCGGCTGAGTGGCCTGATTTTCTGCCCTCCAGCCTTGTAAACCTTGGCCTTGATCTGCGCGGTGGTGCGCATTTGCTGGTTGAAGTGCAGGTAGAAGATGTGCATGCATCTTTCCTTGAAGGCTTTTGGCCCACGGTGCGCGATGCGCTGGCGGCTGAACGTGACACTGTGGGTTTTGTCACCCGCGAAGACGGCCCGCCGACCGAATTGCGCATCCGTATTTCGCAAGCAGATGGTGCCACCCGGGCGTTTGAAATCGCACGTGGTTTGGCCTCGCCTGTTGCGTCCTTCACAGGTGCTGCGGCGACAAATATTGACGTCCGCCTCAATGGAGCACTTTTGACGATCACGCTTAGCGAGGCAGAAATCGTCGCGATGAATGAGCGGACGATCATGCAGACGCTTGAAATCATCCGCCGCCGGATTGATGAGGTTGGTACGCGCGAACCCACGATCCAGCGCCAAGGCTCTGACCGGATTCTGGTGCAGGTGCCGGGCGTCGGCTCTGCCAATGAGATTATTGAATTGCTGGGCACAACTGCGCAATTGACCTTCAATCCTGTTGTCGCCCCCACCACCGACCCAGATCAAAACCCCGGCACCGGCAACATCATCCTGCCGTCGCTGGATACTCCTGGTCAGTTTTTCATCGTGGAACGCCGCCCTGTTGTAACGGGCGAGGACCTTGAGAACGCGCAGTTGGATTTTGACCAGAACGGGCGGCCTGCTGTTGCCTTCCGTTTCAACACCTCTGCTGCGCGTGAGTTTGGGGACTACACGTTGGAAAACATCGGCAACCCCTTCGCGATTGTCCTGGATAGTGAAGTGATTTCGGCACCCACGATCCAAAGCCATATTCCGGGTGGGTCGGGCATCATTACCGGGAATTTTACCGTGGAAGAGGCCACCAATCTGGCCGTTCTGCTGCGTGCAGGGGCCTTGCCTGCGGAACTGACCTTCCTTGAAGAACGCACGATTGGCCCTGAACTGGGTGCCGACAGTATCGCCGCAGGGCAGATCGCCTGTATCGTCGCGGGCATTGCGATCCTTGTTTATATGATCCTCAGCTACGGTTTGTTTGGACTTTTTGCCAATATCGCGCTGGTGATCAACGTGGGCCTGATCTTTGGGCTGCTCAGCATCGTGGGTGCGACGCTTACCCTGCCGGGGATTGCGGGTATCGTGCTGACCATCGGTATGGCGGTGGACGCCAATGTGATTGTGTTTGAGCGGATACGCGAAGAGTTGCGCACCGCCAAAGGCCCCGCACGCGCGATTGAGCTGGGTTATGAAAAGGCGCTGTCGTCGATCATTGACGCCAATATCACCACCTTCATCACGGCGGTGATCCTGTTCACCATGGGTTCTGGCCCGGTCAGCGGCTTTGCTGTGACCCTGGGCTTTGGCATCATTACGTCCGTCTTCACTGCGATCTTTGTGACCCGATCCCTGATCGTGGTCTGGTTCGCGCGCACCCGCCCTAAGACAATCGAGGTTTAATCATGCGTCTAAGACTGGTTCGCGAAAACACATCGATTGATTTCTTCAGCAAGGCCCGGATCTGGCTGGGCATTTCCATGATTGCCATGGTGCTGGCATTTGCCTCTTTCCTGATCCAAGGACTGAATTTTGGGATCGACTTTCAGGGTGGGACAAGCATCAGGACCGACAGCAGCATCCCCGTGGATGTAGCAGAATACCGCGCCGCATTGGACCCGTTGGAATTGGGCGATGTGTCGATTGCACCGGTCGATGACCCGCTATTTGACGATGACCAATTTGTCGCTCTGGTCCGGGTTCAGGCGCAGGAAGGGGACGAGCGTATCGCGTCAGAAACCATCGAAGCGATCCAAGAAGCCCTGCAAACCATCGACCCCGGCATGACCTTCCCATCGGTCGAATCCGTGGGACCCAAAGTGTCTGGCGAGCTGATCCAGACCGCGATTATTGCGGTTGCTTTGGCGGTTGTGGCGATCCTGTTGTATATCTGGTTGCGCTTTGAATGGCAGTTTGCGGTTGGTGCTGTACTGGCGCTGAGCCATGATGTGATCCTGACCATCGGTATCTTCTCGGAACTTCAGATCAAGTTTGACCTGGCGATTATTGCAGCCTTGCTGACCATCGTGGGCTATTCGATCAATGATACCGTCGTTGTGTTTGACCGGGTGCGTGAAAACCTGCGCAAGTATAAGAAGAAAGACCTCAAAGACGTCTTGAACATCTCGATCAACGAAACGCTCAGCCGCACGTTGATGACCTCGGTCACCACGCTCTTGGCGCTGATTTCCCTGTTCGTGCTGGGCGGTGATGTGATCCGCGGTTTCGTCTTTGCGATGATCTGGGGTGTGGTCGTCGGGACCTATTCGTCGATCTTTGTGGCCTCGGCCATCCTGTTGGTGCTGGGGGTCAAGCGCGACTGGTCGAAGAAAGACCCAAGTGCGGGCACCAAATACGGCCATATCGACACCTGAAGGGGGCAAGATGCGCCTGAACGAGATTAGCTACAGTGACGCGGTGCCGATTGATGGCTATGGTCCGGGGTTTTTCCGGGTCGGTGGCAAGAAATATGATGGCGCGTTGCTGGTCTTGCCCTCTGGCGTCAGCGGCTGGGGCGGCTTTGCGGATACTGATGCGGTGCTCGAGCATGTCGCAGACATCGACGTTTTGTTCGTGGGTACCGGGGCCGAGATTGCCCATCCCCCCAAGGATTTTCGCGCGACCCTGGAAGAGGCGGGGATCGGGGTCGAGACGATGGCCTCACCTGCTGCCTGCCGTACCTATAACGTGCTCTTGTCAGAGGGGCGGCGCGTGGCCGTGGCCCTGCTGCCTGTCTGAATGCTGACCGTCCAGAATCTGACCTGTGCACGGGGCGGGATGCCGGTGCTGGCGGATGTATCTTTTACCGTTGCGGCAGGGCAGGCATTAATCCTGCGTGGCCCAAACGGCATCGGGAAAACCACACTGCTGCGCACCTTGGCCGGCTTGCAGCCCGCCGTCGCAGGTGAGGTAAGCTTTCCTGAGGACGAAGGCGCCTATGCCAGCCATGCCGATGGAATCAAAACCGCGTTGACGGTGAAAGAGAACCTGAAGTTCTGGGCTGATGTGCATGGGGCCGCATTGCCCGATGCAATCTTTGAAACCTTCGATCTGGCTGATTTGCGTGACCGTTTGGGTGGCACGCTGTCAGCCGGGCAAAAGCGCCGCCTTGGACTAGCACGCTTGGGTGTGATTGGCCGCAAGGTCCTGTTTCTGGACGAACCGACCGTTTCGCTGGATGGGTTTTCGGTCAAACTCTTTGCCGATTGGCTGCAAAACACGCATCTGGCGGCAGGGGGTGTGGCTGTGATCGCCACGCATATTGATCTGGGGCTTGATGCGCCCGAGATGGACCTGACCCTATTCAAAGCTGCCGATGACGCAGGCGGCGGATCAGATGAGGCGTTCTTGTGATCGCGCTTTTACTGCGGGACCTGCGCCTGGCTGTCCGTGCGGGGGGCGGTTTCGGCCTTGGATTGGCGTTCTTTCTGATCGTTGTCGTGCTGGTGCCCTTTGGTGTGGGGCCAGAGACAGAATTGCTGTCGCGGATCGCGCCGGGGATCCTATGGGTGGCGTCCTTGCTGGCCGCACTCCTGTCGCTCGACCGGATTTTCGCGTTGGACTACGAGGACGGCTCGCTTGCGCTGCTGGCAACCTCACCCTTGCCCATGGAAGGGGCGGCGATGATGAAGGCACTGGCGCATTGGATCACGACGGGCCTGCCGCTGACAATGGCAGCACCTGCGCTGGGGTTCCTGTTGAGCCTCGCGCCAGAGGCTTACGCCTACCTGCTGATCTCGCTTTTGATCGGCACGCCCGCGCTGTCGATGATAGGCACCTTTGGGGCTGCGCTTACGGTTGGTTTGCGACGCGGGGGGCTCTTGTTGTCGCTGCTGGTCCTGCCGCTTTACGTGCCGACGTTGATCTTCGGGGCAGAGGCCGTGCGCCGGGGCGCGGACGGTTTGGACCCATCGGGTGCATTGATATTGATGGCGGGGATCACGGCGGGATCATTCGCGCTTTTGCCATTTGCCACTGCGGCTGTCTTACGCATCAATCTGCGGTGATCGGGGATTGTTGGGACCGGTGAGGAAGGATAGATAACGCCCATGTCGATGTGGGAATACGCCAATCCAAAACGCTTTATGGGCTGGACCAGACCGGTGCTGCCCTGGACCTTTGGGCTGGCCGGGGTCTGCCTCGCCATAGGTTTGGTTTGGGGGTTTTTCTTTACACCAGATGACTTCCGCCAAGGATCAACGGTCAAGATCATCTACCTGCACGTCCCTTCGGCGCTGATGGCGATTAACGCATGGATCATGATGCTGGTCGCGTCGCTGATCTGGTTGGTGCGGCGGCACCATGTCTCGGCCTTGGCGGCACGGGCGGCGGCACCTGTGGGCGTTGTTTTCACGCTGATTGCGCTTTTTACCGGAGGCATCTGGGGGCAGCCGATGTGGGGGACCTATTGGGCCTGGGATCCGCGTTTGACCTCCTTCCTGATCCTGTTCCTGTTCTACCTTGGCTACATCGCGCTTTGGGAAGCGATCGAAGACCCGGATACCGCCGCTGATTTGACATCCGTCCTTTGCATGGTCGGATCGGTCTTTGCGATCCTGTCGCGCTATGCGGTGCTGTTCTGGAACCAAGGGCTGCATCAGGGCGCGTCGCTGTCGCTCGATAAGGAAGAAAACATCTCGGATGTATTCTGGTTCCCGCTGCTGGTTTGCATCGCTGGCTTTGTGTTGCTGTTCATCGCATTGGTGCTGATGCGCACCCGCACCGAAATTCGCGCGCGCCGGATTCGCGCATTGGAAGCGAGGGCGCGCCGTGCCTGATTTGGGGCAATACGCCGTTGAGGTTCTATCGGCCTATGCCGTCAGCATCTTGTTGCTGGCCGCCATTGTTTGGCTCAGCTGGCGGCGCTATGCCAAAGTGCGTGCCGCTTTGGCGGAGGTCGAAAAGAATGGCTAGAGTATCGCCTCTGATGATCATGCCACCGGTGATCTTTGCCGCCTTTGCCGGGCTCGCCCTGGCGGGGATGCTACGGGATAACCCCGATGAGCTGCCGTCAACTTTCGTGGGCAATCAGGCGCCGCCCATACCTGCCGAGGCGGTGCAAGGCACCGCGCAATTGACCGCAGAAGATTTGCGGTCAGGCGATATCACCTTGGTGAATTTCTGGGCCAGCTGGTGCCCGCCTTGCCGTGCTGAGCATCCCAACTTGCTGGACTTAGAGGCGCAGGGGTATCGCATCGCTGGCGTCAATTTCCGCGACCAGCAGGATATGGCGTCGGCCTATCTGGAAGACTACGACGATCCGTTCTTTGCCACGGCCTTTGACCTGCGTGGCCGGACCGCGATTGACTGGGGCGTCACAGCGCCGCCAGAGACCTTCATCGTGGATTGGGATGGGACGGTATTATACCGGTTTATCGGGCCGCTGGTCGGGTCGGACTATGAGCAGCGGTTCTTGCCGGAACTGGCGAAGGCTGTGGAGTAGCCCGCCAGCTTCTTCTTCATCTTGGCCAGAAATCTCCCGCCGGGGGCTCCTGACATATCCAAAAGGAAACCCCGGTCGATCATGACAGCGATCCACCGGAGTTATTCACCCTTGCGCGCAGTCTTACGCTGCTTTCGCCAAGTTCTGCAGCACATAGTGCAGCACGCCGCCGCTTTTGATGTAGTCAATCTCCACGGCCGTATCGATGCGGCACTTCACGGTGATTTCCTTGATCGATCCGTCGCCCATGGTGATCTCTGCCGTCATTTCCTGCAGGGGAGAGACGCTGTCTAGCCCCGCAATGGTGACGGTTTCGTCGCCTGTTAGTCCCAAAGACTTGCGTGTGTCTCCGCCGGTGAACTCAAACGGCACAACGCCCATACCAACAAGGTTGGAGCGATGGATGCGTTCAAAGCTTTCGGCAATCACCGCTTTGACGCCCAGCAGTGCGGTACCCTTTGCCGCCCAGTCACGCGACGAACCGGCGCCATATTGCTCCCCTGCGAAAATCACCAAGGGTGTGCCCGCCTCTTGATGCGCCATTGCCGCATCAAAGATAGAGGTTTGCGCGCCATCTGGTCCTTTGGTGTAGCCGCCTTCGACGCCGTCCAGCATCTCGTTCTTGATGCGGATGTTGGCGAAGGTGCCGCGCATCATGACCTCGTGGTTGCCGCGGCGGGACCCGTATGAGTTAAACTCGCGCACCGGCACCTGACGGTCCAGCAGGTACTGACCGGCGGGCGTGGTGTCTTTGAAAGAGCCAGCAGGGCTGATGTGGTCTGTTGTGACCATGTCACCCAACATTGCCAGCACTTTCGCACCTTCGACGTTTTTGATGGTGCCGGGTTCCTTAGACATGCCTTGGAAATAAGGTGGGTTTTGCACATAGGTCGAAGTCGCAGGCCAGTCATAGGTTTCCTGATCGGAGGTTTCGACAGACTGCCACTTTTCGTCGCCCTTAAAGACATCGGCGTATTTTTTCTGGAACGCTTCGCGCGTGACGGTCTGTTCGACCAGCGCGTTGATTTCAGATGAAGTGGGCCAGATATCTTTCAGGAAGACATCATTGCCGTCCTTGTCTTGCCCAAGTGGTTCGCTGGACAGGTCAATGTCCATGGTGCCAGCCAAGGCATAAGCGACGACCAGTGGGGGTGAGGCGAGGTAGTTGGCGCGCACGTCAGGTGAGATGCGCCCTTCGAAGTTGCGGTTGCCGGACAGAACGGATGTCGCGACCAGATCGCCTTCGGCAATCGCATCGGAGAGTTCTTTCTGGATCGGGCCAGAGTTGCCGATGCAGGTCGTGCAGCCATAGCCGACTAGGTTGAACCCGATTTTGTCGAGGTCTTCTTGCAGGCCCGCAGCCTCCAGATACTCCGACACAACCTGCGAGCCGGGGGCGAGAGATGTCTTGACCCAAGGTTTCCGATCAAGGCCCAAAGCGGCCGCTTTGCGCGCGACCAGGCCCGCACCAATCATCACGTAAGGGTTGGATGTGTTGGTGCAGGAGGTGATCGATGCGATCACAACCTTGCCGCTTTCCATGGTGTAGTCTTCACCAGCGACGGCAACTTCTTTGCCCATCGGCCGCTTGAAGGTCTCTTCCATTTCCTTGGCAAATGCGGATTTCGCATCGGTCAATGCCACATAGTCCTGTGGGCGTTTCGGGCCGGAGATGGCAGGCACGATTGTGCCCATGTCGAGGTGAAGTGTGTCTGTATAGACCGGCGCGTAGTCTGCGCCGCGCCAGAAACCGTTTTCCTTGGCATAAGCCTCAACCAGTGCAATCCGGTCTTCGTCGCGGCCGGTGTTGCGCAGGTAGCGCAGGGTTTCATTGTCGATGGGGAAGAAGCCGCATGTGGCACCGTATTCAGGCGCCATGTTGGCGATGGTTGCGCGGTCCGCCAGTGGCAGACGGTCAAGACCCTCGCCGTAGAATTCGACAAATTTGCCGACAACTCCCAGCTCGCGCAGCATTTCAACGACTTTCAGCACGAGGTCGGTGCCTGTGGTGCCTTCCATCATCTCGCCTGTCAGCTCAAAACCAACAACTTCTGGGATCAGCATGGAAACAGGCTGGCCCAGCATCGCGGCCTCAGCCTCGATCCCGCCAACGCCCCAGCCCAGCACGGCAAGACCGTTGACCATGGTGGTGTGGCTGTCCGTGCCGACCAGCGTATCGGGGTAGGCCACCTCTTCGCCGTTTTGGTCCTTGTCAGTCCAGACGGTTTGGGCAAGGTATTCGAGGTTCACCTGGTGGCAGATGCCAGTGCCCGGTGGCACAACGCGGAAGTTGTTGAAAGCACCCTGGCCCCATTTCAGGAACTGGTAGCGTTCCATGTTGCGTTCATATTCGCGGTCCACGTTCATCTGGAAGGCGCGAGGGTTGCCGAATTCGTCGATCATGACAGAGTGGTCGATGACCAGATCAACAGGGTTGAGTGGGTTGATCTGCTGCGCATCACCACCAAGGGCCACAATACCGTCACGCATCGCAGCCAGGTCGACCACGGCAGGCACGCCGGTGAAGTCTTGCATCAGAACGCGGGCAGGGCGGTAAGCGATTTCACGCGGGTTCTGGCCGCCATTATCGGCCCAGGCAGAAAACGCCTTGATATCGTCCACGGATACAGAAAACCCGTCATCTTCGAACCGCAGCAGGTTTTCCAGAACCACTTTCAGCGCAGCAGGAAGCTTGGAAAAGTCACCCAAACCCGCGGCCTGCGCGGCAGGGATTGAGTAGTAAGCGACCGACTGGTCGCCGACCGTCAGGGTTTTGCGGGTGTTAGCTGTGTCTTTGCCGACTGTGATCGTCATGGCGTTCCCTTTCGTGGCTGATGCGTGAGCAAGGCTATCGTAGATGGTGATGCACCATGCAGAATCGTCATGCAATGCGGCGCTTTCGCGCGTTGTATACGATTGCACACAATAAAGATCAACGCCCTTTCCAACTGAAACATTGCTAACTTTTTACTCGCGATTGGTTGATTGGCCATTTCAACGCAAGGTGACTACACCTGTCGGGCAATCACCAATGCCCGAGGCCTGCCATGCGTTCCCTTATAGCTCTTTTATCCTTTGTTGGCCTGTTCAATGCCACACAGGCCACAGCCCAAGATGGGCCAGTGGTGATTGAGCTTTATACCTCTCAGGGCTGTTCGTCTTGCCCGCCTGCCGATGCGATGCTGCATGATTTGGCCAAGCGTGACGATGTGATCGCATTGGCACTGCATGTCGACTATTGGGATTACATTGGCTGGAAAGACAGCTTTGCCAGCCCACAATTCACGGCCCGACAGCACGCCTATGCCAATGCTGCGAATGCGACCACAGTCTATACCCCGCAAATGGTGATCGGCGGTGTGGATCATGTAATCGGCTCGCGCCCGATGCAGGTGATGGATACTGTGCAAGCACATCGGCGCGCTGGAACGCCTTTCGACGTCAACATGATCCGCCGCGGGGATGGCGTGTATATTACAGCTGACGCAGGCGAAGGCGGTGACTATGTGGTGCAATTGGTGCGTTACACGCCGCAAGAAAACGTGGCCATTCGGCGTGGTGAAAATGCGGGCCGCGACCTAAGCTACGCCAATGTTGTCACATCCTGGGATGTGATTGGGCGATGGGATGGCCGGACCGCACTTGCGATGGAGGCAGATGCGGCCGGTGATAGCCCGATTGTTGTGATCGTTCAGAAGGCCACCAATGGTCCGATCGTTGGTGCGGCGGAACTGCGCTAACTAACCCCTACTTCCAGCGCCGGTGTACCCAGAACCATTGCGCCGGGTTACGTGCGATCTGCGCCTCGAGCCTGGCATTCATTTCAAGCAGCATGTCCTCTGGGGTGCTTGGCGTGATCGGGCTTTCAACCTCAACCTCAAATGATAGCCCATCGGCGCGACGGATCCCGAAATAGGGGATGATGACTGCGTCGAGTTTCAGCGCGATTTCAGCCGCCGAAAGTGAGGTGCGTGCCGGGTGACCAAGAAAGGGCAAGCGCGCGCCGGGGGCCGAGACGTCATAAAGCAGCGTGCCCAGCCCACCACCGCGCAGATGCCGGACAAACCCCATCGTGCCGCGGCGCCCTTGAGGAAAAACCGGACCGCCCCAAGATGTCATTGTCTTCGCATAGTGATCGTTGAAATAGGCATTTTGCATCGGACGGTAGAGCCCGCCGATCGTATGCCCCATGTGGGTCAGCACATGGCGCGGTGCCTCGTGATTGCCGAAGTGCGCCGTTACAAAGATCACGGGCCTTTCAGCTTTGACAGCTTCCGCCAGAGTGTCCAGCCCGTCACCCGTTGGTTGGGTCTGCGCCAGCCTTTCACCGAACTCTTGCCAAGAGTAGTTTTCGATGATGGTGCGCCCGAAGTTATCGCAGCATTTTTCGGCCAATTGGCGGCGGTCGATCACCCCCATATCGGGGTAAATCAAAGCAAGATTGTCTTCGGCCCTTTTGCGGTAACCGGTCAGCGGGCCAATGGCACGGCGCAGGGAGCTGCCCATCATCGCGACGCGCGTGTTGTAAGGCAGGCGCATCAGCGTGGCGATCAACCCGCGCAGCGCACGGTCGGCCAGCCAATCAGCCTTTGTGCCTTCAGGGGTCGTCTGGTTGGTCACGCAGCATCCGGTGATTTGGGCAGGCCTGTGCCAATCATACTGTCACGGGTGACCAGCTGCGCCAGATCATCCGCAGCCCAGCCTTCGGTGCCTGCGGGGCGAGCGGGGATCACGACGTAACGCATATCGGCTGTGCTGTCATGCACGCGCACTGTCGTGCTGTCGGGCAGTTTGACGCCAAATTCGGCCAGCACTTTGCGTGGTTCTTTAACAGTGCGGGACCGGTAAGCGCGGGATTTGTACCAATCTGGCGGCAGGCCCAGCAAGTTGCGCGGGTAACAGGAACACAGCGTGCAGACGACGACGTTATGTTCGGTTTCACTGTTCTCCAGCGCGATTAGCCGCATGGGGCCGATATCAAACCCCATGTCGCGGGTCGCAGCACTGGCATCTGCCAACAAAGCGTCGCGAAAGGCGGGGTCGGTCCAGGCGCGGGCAACGACCGCCGCGCCATTGGCCGGGCTACGCGCATCCATCGCATCGATCTGGGCCGCGATTTCTTGGGCCGTTGTCACACCTTTTTCGATCAGCAACTCACGCACTGCGATTTCCATTTGCTGCCAATAGGTCAGCGGGTGGTCATCATCAGGGCGGTAAGGATGGCCGGATGGCGATAGGTGGTCGTGGTGATCATGGGGCATTTGGGGCCTCGGCCGGTTCCAGCCAGTGGCTGTAGATTTCCGCGTCAATTGTATCGTTGGGCGCGTCAGCTGCATCGCCCCAGACTTCCGCCATGGAAAAGCGCAGGCGTATCAGCGGCAGGGGTTCGGCTGCATTGCCATAGGCCAGCTGTTCGGGATTGGGAAAGGGGCCAAGTGTGCGTTCAACCCAACCAACTTTGCCACGCAAATAGGCCGGGGTGCGCACATGGCCCGGCGGCATATCGGCCCGGACCCGCATATATTGGCGGTCACTCACTTGCGGCCTCGCCATAAGTCGCACCGCGGGCTGCAACCTCTGTCATCCGCTGGGCCAGTTCTGCGGTGGTATAGACACCGGCTTCGATCAGGTTTTGGTTCACCGATGCGATCCAACGTTCGTAATAGGTCATGGTTTCAAAGGCCTCTTCGCCCATGTCCTCTAACACGCGGCGCAGGCCGTCGACGGTGAAATGCCCTTTGCCCGAGGCAATGATCATCAGCGCGTCAACGCGTTTTTCCCAAAGCGAAAAATCATGCTGGTCTGTTGACACAGGGCCTGCGGCGGTGCCGCCCATGTCGTGCCAGCGGCGGCCATCGAATGCATTATGGTCTGTCATGGCTTAGAGCCTAGACCATTCCGCATGGAACGTGAATCACTATTCGCCGTCTTCCTCTTCGCCTTCATCATCCGGGTCGATCAGCGTGATTACGCCAGCATCGGCCATTTCGCGGATAGCCGTCGTTACGGCGGCCATCGCCTTTTCAGCGTCGGCCTTCTTGATGTGACCGCGTTCGCTGGCATCCTCGCGCAATTGCGTGGCCATACGTTGTGACACGCTGCTGAGGATGAATTCGGCCGAGGTCACCAAAGCCTCATCCCCCTTCAGCGCAGCCGCGATTGCGGTGAGCAAGACATCACCATCCACATTTCGGATCGTGTTGGGGATATCGGTTGGTTTGACGCGCGGCGCGATATCTTTGAACGTAAAGATCGCCTTGCGTACATTCGTCGCAAAATCGACATCTTCCTCGTTCAAGCCGTCCAGCACCTCTTCGCGGGTATCTGTGACGGTGGAATTCAAGATGGCACCCAAACGCTGCACCGGTGCCTTCTCAAAGGCGAGATCGGTGGGATGACCGTATTCTTGCGCCAAAGCCGCCCCAATGCGGCGGACTGCGTCAGGCGGGATGCTTTCTGTTTGCGACATGGCGTAGGTGATTCTGCGTGCACGTTGCCCAGGGGTGCGTGAAAGGACCTCTGCCGCCTTTGCAACCGGAAGCTTTGACAGGGTCACCGCACAGATTGCGGTGCTTTCAGCCATCATGATGGCAAGAATCCGCTCAACGCTAAGCTCGACAACAATCGGCCAATGATCGCCATTTCGGACACTTTCCAACTGGCTGCGCAGGCTTTCAGCGATACTGGGGCTGAGGTGGTCGGCAAGGGCTGTGATCGCCCCATCACGGCTGCCGGGGGCGCTCAGGCCAACCGCCTCAAGCTCTGCAGTGAATTCTTCCGCGACAGCGGCAACCGTGGCCTTATCCACCAGACGCAGTGTTCCCAACTCGTCGGTCAACTGCAGTTGCAGCTGTTCAGGCAATTGCCCCAAGGCAATAGTGTTTCCATCCTCTAGCAACATCTGAATGATCATCGCGGCCTTGCGGCGGCGTGATAATGGAGGTTCGGAGAGGGGCGCTGCGTGGATATCCATGCAGATTATGTAGCGAATGGGTGGTAAAAGTTTGGTTAGTCAGGCGGCATCAAGAGCCCGGGTGCGTCACCATAACTGACATTTTTTTCAACTGTTCAATGGTCTCAGGGTCAAGTTGCGCAGTATCGGCAGTATTGTCGTGGATACTGACAACATGCATCTGGATCTCTGAGATTTCTTCATCCGTAAATTCGCGGTCAGCATTCGCAAAGCCGCAAATCGTCCGGCTGTCGTCGGAGGCAACGGAAACAACAACACCATAGGTCATGCCGTATTCGGCCGCTTTCAGCATCACACCTTGCGGGTCATCAAGGTCCGACCAACGTCGGACGCCGACCTCTTGGAACGCCCAGGCGACCATCGGGTCAGACATCACTAAACCGTTGCTTGAATAATAATCCAACCAGTCTTTAGGGTAGGTTTGGAACATAAATTTGGGGGTCGTATACTCGATATGAATGCCTAGAGCGTAGCCGGTAGGCGCCAGCTTGTTGAGTTGGCCAAGTGTTTCGCTGATCTCAAATTGCTTAGAGGCCATTGGTTCGAACTCGCTTTCCGGTTGCCAAGGTGAACGATATAACAATAAAGTCTGACCAAACGGCGTTTAGTCGCATTCTAATGTGATCTTCGTCGCGGCAACAAGAGCTTTGTGCAAGCACTGCTCCTTTAGGGAAATGAATGTCAACACTTCTAGGTCCAGATGAGATTGGGCAGCTTGCCCCATCGGGCTACTATGTTGCGTTGCGCATCGGCTTTGCCTTCCCTATGGAAGAAGTGAATGCCTTTCCGTCAGACTGGGTTAGCCACTATACCAAACAGCGGTTTATGCTTTTTGATCCGGTTGTTAAGTGGGCTTACAGCAATGTTGGCACTGTACGTTGGTCCGAGATTGCAGGTGACGACCCCATGCGCATTATTGCCCAGGCCCAGACCTTTGGTATGCGGTATGGGGCGACAGTTTCGGTCTTTGACAGCAACGCCGATGCCCAGCGTTCCTTTGCGTCATTCACGCGATCTGATCGTGAATATACCGATCTTGAGATCAAGTTGTTGCAAGCTTACCTCACCAGACGGCACAACGAAACGGCGCCACCGACCAACCTAACCAAGGCTGAACTAGAGGCTTTGGGCATGGTCAAAGACGGCAAACGCCTGAAGGAAATCGCCTTTGAGTTGAGTGTGAGCGAGGGTGCTGTGAAGCAGCGCCTGAAGAATGCAAAGCTGAAACTCGGCGCAAAAACGGGCACACAGGCGGCGGCTTTGGCCAGCCAATATGGCCTCGTATAAAAACAAATCCTTTTTTTCTAGTTTTCGAACAATTAGAGCTAAATTGTTGATGTCACTTACCATCAGCGCTGGTGGGGGTGGGGACCGTCGCCAAGTTAACCACAACCAGAGGGAAGATTATGGAGAACATCACATTTAACCTGACAGAACTTCACAAGTACGGGACTGCGTTCTTTGAATTCTTGGCGCTGCGCAAGAAGTTCTTTGTCGATCAGCTGGGTTGGGACATTCCGCATGACAATGATGTCGAGATGGACCAATACGACAACCCCAAGGCGTATTACTCGCTTGTGTTGAAAGACGGCAAAGTCGTGGGCGGTATGCGTGCCATGGCGACAACGGCGCAATGGGGATCACATACCTACATGCTGCGCGACGCGGTTGATGGAAAACTGATTGGCATTCCTGCCGACATCATTCCACATGCCGAAGTCACACCGAATGTTTGGGAAGCGACGCGCGTTGTGATCTCGGATGAGTTGACCACACATGCAGAGCGTTCAGAATGCCTTGGGCTGGTCCTTGATGGTGTCGTCGCACAGGCAACAGCACAGGCCGCAACCGAAATTATCGCGCTTTGCCCACCAGTTTTTGCCCGCACTTTGCGTCAGATTGGTTATCCGGCGAAAATCATCGGCGAGCCTTACACGAACCTGCATGATGATCGCCGTTATGTTGCGATGGCGATGCCTGCTGTGCGCCGTACAGTTAATAATGCGCCAAAGGTTACGCCACTGCCCAAATCAACGCATGTCATTCAACAACAGGCGGTACACGCACCTTCCGTGATCTAAATTGCTGCGAAAGACCTGATGCCTCTGGTTGGGCACTCTGGTCATTGATCCCCTAGCGTGTCCCAAAGACACGCGCAAAAATCGTATCAACGTTTTTCATGTGATACCCGAGGTCGAATTTCTCTTCGATCTCCACCGGTGAAAGTGCGCTTAATACATCTGGGTCAGCAAGGAGTTCGGTTTTGAAATCGGCCCCTTGCTCCCAGACTTTCATCGCGTTGCGCTGCACCAATTTGTAGGCGTCTTCGCGGCTGACGCCCGCCTGGGTGAGGGCCAGCAGCACACGCTGCGACATGATCAGCCCGCGGAATTTGTTCATGTTTGCCAGCATGTTCTCGGGGTAAACCACTAATTTTTCGATAACGCCGGCAAGGCGGTTTAATGCGAAATCCAAGGTTACTGTCGTGTCTGGGCCAATGGCACGCTCTACCGATGAATGGCTGATGTCACGTTCGTGCCAAAGGGCCACGTTTTCCATCGCGGGTACGACGGACATGCGTACCAGACGGGCTAGCCCGGTTAGGTTTTCGGTCAGCACAGGGTTCCGTTTATGTGGCATGGCTGATGAGCCCTTTTGACCTTTGGAAAAGAACTCTTCTGCTTCCAGCACCTCTGTCCGTTGCATGTGCCGGATCTCTGTCGCGATGTTTTCGATGCTGGATGCGATCACACCAAGCGTTGCGAAGAACATTGCGTGACGGTCGCGGGGGATGACTTGGGTGCTGATCGGTTCAGGCTTCAGGCCCAGCTGCGCACAAACATGTTCTTCGACCGATGGGTCAATATTGGCGAAGGTGCCGACGGCGCCGGAAATCGCGCCAGTGGCAATTTCTTCGCGGGCGTTCACAAGGCGCGCGCGGCCCCGGTCCATTTCAGCGTAAAAGCGGGCGAATGTCAGGCCCATCGTTGTGGGTTCTGCATGAATACCATGGCTGCGACCGATACGAACGGTGTCCTTATGCTCAAAAGCACGGGTTTTGAGGGCTGCCAAAACACGGTCCATATCAGCGATCAGGATGTCTGCGGCGCGGACCAGTTGAACGTTCAGTGTTGTATCCAGCACGTCAGATGACGTCATGCCCTGGTGCACGAAACGCGCGTCGTCTGATCCGATATGCTCTGCCAGATGGGTCAGGAAGGCGATGACGTCGTGCTTTGTGACCGCCTCAATCTCATCAATCCGTGCCACATCAAATTGAACGTCTTTGGCTTTCCACACGGCTGCGGCGTTTTCCTTGGGGATGACGCCAAGCGCTGCTTGGGCGTCGCAGGCGTGTGCCTCGATCTCATACCAGATGCGGAATTTGGTGGCGGGGTCCCAAATAGCAGTCATTTCCGGGCGAGAGTAACGAGGGATCATGGGTAACACCTTCTTGAGGGGGGTGGGCAGAGGATTCCTGACGCGTCATAAGGGGCGGGGGCGGAACCCTCAAGGGAGAGATGCGTATGTGGCAAGGTTTGGTGGCGCTGCTTTTGGTACCTGGTGCTGGGTTGGCCCAAGACTGGCAGGTGATGGACGGGGCAGAGGTTGCCGCGGCGCTGACTGATCGGACCCTCATCTACGAAAATGCAACGCAGCGGTTCTATGCGTCAGGGCGGACCCTATACAATGCTGGACAGGACAGTTGGGGCTATTGGGCCGTGCGCGGTGATCAATATTGCAGCCAATGGCCGCCCGGCGACCAATGGGATTGCTACGATATGGTTAGCCTGGACGGGGTGATCCGCTTTATCGGCGCAGATGGCAGCACGACTGACGGGGTTTTTGCGCCGTGATGCGCAGCCCAGAGGATTTTATCGGGCAATGGGCGCTGCAGCGTAGCATCCGTGATCAATTGCATGGCCAGCATGGCACGTTGGCGGGGCGGGCGGTGTTTACGCAGACCGGCGAAACTCAACTGACCTACGATGAAACAGGCACATTGGTGCTGGACAGCGGAACCGCGCTAGAGGCAACACGCCAATACAAATGGGAGTTTGCGCCCAATTTGGTGACCGTTCGCTTTTGGGACGGCGGATTGTTTCATCAATTTGTTCCATCCGATCACGCCGCTGGAACCGACCACCCCTGCGGTGATGACTTCTACACTGTGCGCTACAATTTCAACCGCTGGCCCGAATGGACCGCCGTGTGGACGGTGATGGGCCCGCGCAAAGACTATGTCTCGACCTCGACTTATCACCCGTGTTAGCGCCATCTCACTTGCGCCGCCTCGCGGCATGGGCAATAAAACCCGCAACGACATAAACAATAGGGGAGAGCGGCAAATGGCCCTCGCACTCAACGATAAAGCACTGACAGAGGCCTTTGGCCCCACGACGGGCACCGCATTGCGCGTCAAACAGGCCGCGATGGTGGTTCTTGGCATCATCGCCCTTGCGATTTTGGCGAAGGTGAAAGTGCCAATGTGGCCTGTGCCGATCACCATGGGTACTTTTGCGGTGCTGACCATTGGTGCAACTTACGGCCCACGCTTGGGTCTTGCGACGATCCTTGGGTACATGATTGTTGGCGCTTTGGGTTTTGACGTCTTTGCCAACTCTACCGCAGAAAATGCAGGCTGGTCTTACATGATCGGCGGGACTGGTGGCTATCTGGTGGGCTATGTGCTGGCCACGCTGGCACTGGGCCTTGCGGCGCGCGCTGGTTGGGACCGCTCGGTCTTGAAAATGGCCTTCGCGCTGTTGATCGCGAATGCGCTGATCTATCTGCCGGGTGTTGCTTGGTTGCCTGTTGTTTACGAAGGCAAAACGCTGGCTTGGGCTGTTGAGGTTGGCCTGACACCTTTCCTGATCGGTGATGCGCTCAAGCTGGGCCTGGCCGCACTGTTGGTGCCCGGTCTGTGGAAACTTTTTGGTAACGCCCGCACCTAAGCGAAAGACCTCATGAATTTAAGAAGGCGCTGCATCTTGCAGCGCCTTTTTTCATGCTAGATGGGTCGAGATGGTTGAAGCCCTTTCCAAGGTCCGGTGCACCGGGCATTTATCCGCGATCTCGAGCAGGCGTGCGCGCTGTTCATCGCTGAGATCGCCCTCCAGCCTGATCTTCCGATCAAAGTGGTCCACCTTCGCACCATTGGGTTCGGCCGCGTCGGCGGCATGTTCTTTGGCATGGGTGATATCGACATTTACCCCCGTCAGCGGCCAGCCTTTGCGCCGCGCGTACATGCGGATCGTCATCGATGTGCAGGCCCCCAAACCGGCAGAGACCAAACCATAGGGCGTCAGCCCCTTATTCGTGCCTCCAACCTTGGCCGGTTCATCGGCCAATAGGTGATGTGCGCCGGATTGGATATCTTGCAAAAATCCGTTCGCGTCAGCCTCTGTCACGCGCAGGATGCCTTCGGGGACGGCTGCCAGCTGTTTGGGTTCAGCCAATTTGAGGTAACGCTTGGACCATGCCGCGATGACATCGGCTGCATATTCGGCATCCGCTGTGCGGGTGATCAGGTGATCGGAGTCGTCTAAGGTGACAAAGCTCTTGGGGTGTTTGGCAGCCAGAAAAATCTCGGATGCGTTTTCGACACCGACGGTGGAGTCGCGTGGGGCATGCAGCACCAGTAGGGCCGCACCCAGTTTGGCGATCGCGGATTTCAGGCTGGCCTGGCTAACATCCTCGACAAAGTCCTTCCCAATACGGAACGGACGACCGCCCAGTGAAACCTCGGCCACGCCCTGATCCACGATCTGGGGAATGGCCTCCGCGAAGTTATGTGTGACATGCCCCGGATCATAGGGGGCGCCAATGGTCACGACCGCCTTGATACTGTCCATCATCGGGGCTGCTTTCAACACAGCCGCACCGCCCAGCGAATGCCCGATGATCAGTGACGGGGCCATGCCGCGCGCGTCTAGTGCTTTACTAGCGGCCAGCAGATCTTCGACATTGGAGGTGAAGCTTGTGTTCTCAAACTCACCTTCCGAATGTCCCAAACCGGTAAAGTCAAACCGCAGCACGGCAATTCCCATTGACGACAGGCGGGCCGCGATGCGGCGGGCGGCGGTGATGTCTTTTGAGCAGGTAAAGCAATGCGCAAAAAGTGCGGTCCCAAGATGCGGCCCGTTGGGCATATCAAGGCGCGCGGCGAGCGTATCGCCCGCGTGACCCCGGAAGGTGAGCTTTTCGGTTGGCATATCAGGAACCTTTCTTTGGCGCTCTGCATGAAATCTGCGCAAGAGATGGGCGTTAGATGCGCTTGCGGCAACTTAAATCAGGCGCAATCGCAGCAAGGTGAGAGATGTTACCGATATGAAGTTCTTGATTTGGATGATGCGCGCCGGGGCCTTTTGCCTATTGATGGCGGTTCTATTGGGCTTTGCGGGTGCATGGCATCCCGTGTTTGATAGCCTGTCATTGCTGCGCTTACCGCTGGTTGTCGCTTGCCTTCTGATACTGGTTTTCCCGATGGGCGCACGGCTGCGGCTGATGCTGGCCGCGACCGTCATGTTGGGGGCGGGTACGACGGTGCCGATGTTTTTCGGCGCGCAGGATGGGGGCGACCTGCGGATTTATTCCAAGAATATCTGGTACGGAAATCGCGACATCGCTACGCTTGCCACCGACATTCGTGACAGCGGCGCAGATGTCGTCACTCTGCAAGAGGTGTCGCGCGTGAACCGCGCGATGTTGACGACATTGCGTGATATCTATCCGCATCAGCATGTCTGTTGGTTTTCAGGGTGGAGCGGGATTGCTGTTCTATCCCGCGCACCTGTTGAGCAGACGGCATGTTCCGAACGGCGTGCGGTGGCGGCGGCACAGATTGATCTGGGGCAGGGGCCGTTTTGGGTGGCATCCATCCACCTCAACTGGCCATTTCCTTACAGCAATGCCCGGTCGGGGGCGGCTGCCGAGGCGTTGATTGGCCAGCTAGAGGGGCCGGTAGTAATGGCCGGTGATTTCAACATCTTCCCATGGGCTAGCAGCGTGCAAGGGATGCAGCAGGCTGCCGCATTGCAGGTGGCACAGCCTGTGCGCCCAACGTTCAACCTGCGCGGTGTTCCCTTATTGCTGGATCACGTGCATGCGCCGGGCGGGGGGACAGCGCAGTATCGTGGGTCGCTTGGGTCCGATCACCTTGGGGTCTTGGCGGATGTATCGCTAGCCCGCTAAAGCCCCATCAAGGCAGGATCATGGGGGTATTTGGTCAGGTTCTCATAGCCGTCTTCGGTGATCAGGACCTGATCCTCCAGTTTGATTGAGAAATCACCCCCCTCGGGGCTGATCAATGCCTCGACACAGAGTGTCATGCCGGCCTCAAGCTCATAATCAAAGGCACCCGGCACCATCTTGTCAGGGTAGGCGACCAAGGGCCATTCATCGCACAGTCCAACGCCATGCATCAGGCAGCCGTATTTCAGCTTTTGATATTTCTCCGGCAGGACATGGGTGTTGCGGCTGAGCTCTTCGATATTCACGCCGGGTTTGAGCATCTCCATATTCTGCTGGATGTGTTCCACACCGATCTGCATTGCCTCGATCATGTCAGGGCGAGGCTTCCTGTCGCCGATCCACCACGTGCGGCTGATATCGACGCAGATGCCATAAGCCCCAACAAGGTCGGTATCAAAGGCCACGATTTCATTGTTCTGTACAATCCGACCGCCGCATTCCTGAAACCATGGGTTCGTCCGGGGGCCGGATGACAACAGCCGCGTTTCGATCCATTCGCCACCGCGTTTGATGTTTTCGGCATGCAGCACGGCCCAAATGTCATCTTCGGACATATTGCCTTGTGGCACGCCCGCGCGCGCGGCGTCTTCCATCGCAAAGCAGGCGACCTCACAGGCATGGCTGGCACAGCGCATGGCAAGGATTTCATCTGGGCCTTTGATGCTGCGCGCCTTTTCGGTGAGTTCCTCGCCAGGGTGGACGCTAAAGCCCACCGCCTCTAGCGCACGCAACCCATGCAGCATGGGCTTATCGACGCCCAGCGTCATATTTCCGCCACCGTGCTCAAGGATCAGGTCACGGACCTCGTTGGCAAAGTTGTCTGCCGCAGGCTCTAACTTGTCGCCGCGATCGAAATAGAACAGGTCGGCGCCGGTGCGCTGTTCATCGACCAAAGGGTTGAATTTGCTCAGGAACATACCGTTCTTATAGTCCCACATCACCATGTATCCGTCGGCGCAGACGATGCAGGCGCGAAACGGGTTGTGGCTGTTCCATAGCTGCATATTGGTGCTGTCGGTGGCGTAACGGATGTTCAGCGGATCAAACATCAGCACGCCACCATAGTTGCGGGCGTTGACTGCATCGACCAAGCGCTTGTGACGCCATGCGCGCATTGCCGGCAGATTTGGCAATGACAGACCCGCCGCAGCCCATTCATTAAAGGCCAGTTGCGTCGGTCCAATTTCAACCCGGTCCTGATCGTTGGGTGTGCCGTCGCCCAAAGTCGCACCACGGGTTGGGTCAATTTTGCGGGTATCGCGGTAGTGCGTGTTCATCGCGCAGTTCCTTGGCTTGATCGGGCCAAGTATGCGCGCGCGCGGCGTTAGATCATGTCCGTTTTCGACATTTCCCGGTTTTTGAGTTGGGTCAAAGGCCGGGTTCTAAGACGCCTTCGGCGACCAAAGCATCGTATTTGTCGCGCTCAAACCACCAGAAATCCGTGTTGCGGAAAAAGTCATAGGGTGCAGGTTCTTCGGGCATGCCGAAGATGTCCCAGACGGCGACACGGTGGTAATCAATCGTCCAGCCGGGCACCCAGATGTGCTTTGCCCGTAAAACCCGGTCGAGTGCGCGGGCTGCGATATTCAGCTCTTCGCGGGTTTTGGCGACCACGACCTTTTCGATCAACGCATCCACAACGGGATCGGCCAATCCGGTCAGGTTGTTGCTACCCTCGGCCTCTGCTGCGGCAGAGCCATAAAAGGCACGCAGCTCTGAACTGGGTGTCGAAAGGACCGACCAAGCTGCATGGGACATATCAAAGTCGAAAACCTGACGGCGCTGGGTCCATGAACTGGGGTCAATCACTTCAAATTCGACGTCAATACCCAAGGCCTTCAGGTTTTCGGTATAGGGGATCATAATCCGCTCTAAACCGCGGCTGCTATCGAGGAAGTCCAGCTGCATCGGCTCTCCTGCGGCGTTGCGGCGCACGCCGTCGTCACCGACAACCCAACCTGCGGCATCCAACAGTTCGCCCGCACGGCGCAATGCGCTCCTGTCACGCGGACGGTCGCCGCTGACGTTGGGAACAAAGGCGGGTTGGGTGAAAATCTCTGGCGGCAGTTGATCGCGAAACTCTTCCAAAAGCGCCAGTTCTGCGCCTTCTGGCAAGCCGCTGGCCTGCATGTCGGTGTTTTCAAAGAAGCTGTCAGTGCGCCCGTAAGTATCATAAAAGATCGTCGCATTCGTCCATTCGAAGTTAAACGCAAGCCCAAGTGCCTGCCGGACTCGAATGTCTTGCAGCACCGGATTGCGCATGTTCAGCCATGTCCCCTGCGCGCGGCCCGGGCGGCCGTCGGGAATGCGCATTTTCTTAACATGGCCTGCTTGCGCTGCGGGGAAATCATAGCCGGTCGCCCAGGAAGACGAGCGGTTTTCGACCCGCATGTGGTATTCGGCGGCGGCAAAGGCCTCTAACCCCACGGTGTCATCAGCGAAATATTCATAGTTGAAGCAGTCAAAATTATTGCGGCCAACGTTCACAGGCAGATCGGCGGCCCAGTAATCTTCATGCTTGCAAAAGGTGAGGGTACGGGGGGCATCAACATTTGTCAGCTCATAGGGGCCAGAGCCAAGGGGGATATCCATCCAACTGTCGGCAAAGGGGACCGTGTCGTAGAAATGTTCGGGCAGTACCCCCAACCCCGCAATCGTGCCCAGCAGGCCGCTGCCAGCACCTTCAGCCAGATCAAACCGCACACGGTGATCGGTTTCGGCTTCCACGTCTAAAATATCGGCCAGCGCATTGCGGTAAAAGGGGTGCCCTTCGGTTTTCAGTGCGTTGACCGTGAACACGACGTCTTGGGCTGTGATCGGTTCGCCATCGTGAAACCGCGCCTCGGGGCGCATGTTGAAGGTGACGTAGGATAAATCTTCGGGGTATTCGATGGTTTCGGCGACCAAGCCATAAAGCGCGTCAGGTTCATCATTGGCCCGCACCATCAGACTGTCATAGATATGTACGCTGGCCTCTGGTGCGCTGTCGCCCTTGATGATGAAGGCATTGAGGCTGTCGAAGGTATCGTAGCCGAACAGCTGTCGCTGGCTGATCGTGCCGCCTTGTGGCGCATCGGGGTTGGCATAGTCGAAATGCGTGAAATCCGGCCCGTATTTCAAATCCCCGAAGGTGGAATAACCGTGGCTGATCGTGACATCGGCAAAGGCAGGGGCAGCAAGAGCCACAAATGGCAGGGCGACAGTCAAGCGAAGGGACATAGCGAACTTTCGATTAGGGCCAATCAATACAAGTAGTATTAGCGCTTATCGGGCCGGCATCAACATACAGCTATGTGATGTCACTGCGCTGGTTCGGGAGGCAGCACCGCTCTTTTGTGTGGTCACGCCCCAGCCAAAACAAAATTGGCGGGCAAAGCCCGCCAATTCCTGATCAAGTGTTAAGGATGTTCTGCGGTTTTACCACTGGAAGGAAACGCCCGCCTTGCCGCCTGCGACGCCGTCAGCCGCACCGACCCCAAGGTAGACAATGGTATCGCCTGCTGGACCGACACGACCAGCCGCCGTGACAGCGAACGCTGCCTCACCATCGTGGAAACCAGTACCAACATTCAGACGGAAGTTTGAGCCTGGATCGGGTGCAAAGACCTCCATCGCGTTTGCAATGGCCAGACCTGTGTTCAGATCACCGCGCAGTTCAGCCAGACCATCCTGCAGGTCAACGATATCAGCCGCGTTGGTGGCGATGTCAGCCGCATTTGTCGCGATGTTGGTCGCGTTGGTTTGGATGTTTGTGACGTTGGTTGCGATATTCGTCGCGTTGGTTTGTATGTTCGTCACGTTGGTAGCGATATCGGCGGCATTTGTTTCAATCGCGGTTGTGTTGGCAGCGATGTCAGCGTCGTTGGCTTCAATCGCTGTGGTGTTTGCGGCGATGTCTGCGTCGTTTGCCTCGATTGCCGTGGTGTTGGCGGCGATATCAGCGTCGTTTGCCTCGATTGCTGTTGTGTTTGCAGCGATGTCCGCGTCGTTTGCCTCGATTGCCGTGGTGTTAGCTGCGATATCGGCGTCGTTAGCTTCAATCGCTGTGGTGTTTGCGGCGATGTCTGCGTCGTTTGCCTCGATTGCTGTGGTGTTTGCAGCGATATCGGCGTCGTTAGCTTCAATCGCTGTGGTGTTTGCGGCGATGTCTGCGTCGTTTGCCTCGACTGCCGTGGTGTTGGCGGCGATATCAGCGTCGTTTGCTTCAATCGCTGTCGTGTTTGCAGCAATGTCCGCGTCATTCGACTGGATTGCCGTTTCATTTGCATCGATTTCAGTCTGCTGGGTCGTGTTCACTGCCACTGCACCATCAGCGGTATCTTGCGCCGCTTGTGCGGCAGCAGCATTGTCACTGATCTGACCGTCTTGCGTTGTGTTGACAGCGACAGCTGCGTTAGCGGTGTTTTGTGCGTTTGTTGCAGCATTTTGCGCATTGGTTGCCGCCGTTGCGGCGCCGTCAGCCGTGTTTTGTGCGTTCGTTGCAGCATTCTGAGCATTGGTTGCAGCAGTTGCAGCGTCGTTTGCTGTGTTCTGCGCATTATCTGCTGCAGTTTGTGCGTTGCTTGCAGCAGTGGTGTTATTGTCGATGTCGGTTGCGTTCTGGTTCACTTCGTCGACAATCGGGTCGATGTCGGCTTGCAAACATTCGCCGCCGCCACCCGAACAGGTGACAGCCAGCGACTGTGCCTGAGCACCTGTCGGTGCAGCGATAGAAAAGGCTGCGACTGCTGCTACGGTAAACGTTGAAATCTTGGTCTTACTTGTCATTTCTTGACTCCAAATTGGTTAATGAACGCGGTGTTCACTGCAGTTACGCGGCAGGTCAGGAAACTATTCTCAGAATTGAATAAAAAAGAGGCGCCCGCATGGACGCCTCTTCTTTCTTGATATTTTGTAAGAGCTTAGCAGCTGTAATACAGCTTGTATTCCATGGGGTGTGGCGTGTGCTCGTAAGCGTAAACCTCTTCCCACTTCAGCTCCATATAGCCTTCCAGCTGGTCTTTGGTGAAGACATCACCGGCCAGCAGGAAGTCGTGATCGGCTTCCAAAGATTCCAGCGCTTCGCGCAGGGAACCACAGACCGTTGGGATCGCGGCCAGCTCTTCTGGTGGCAGATCGTAAAGGTCTTTGTCAGACGACGCGCCTGGATCGATCTTGTTCTTGATACCGTCAAGGCCAGCCATCAACAGCGCCGAGAAGCACAGGTATGGGTTGGCTGCCGGATCAGGGAAACGTGCCTCAACACGCTTGGCCTTGGGGCTTTCGGCCCATGGGATACGCACACAACCAGAACGGTTACGGGCCGAGTAGGCGCGCAGCACGGGCGCTTCAAAGCCTGGGATCAGGCGTTTGTAGCTGTTGGTGGATGGGTTTGTGATCGCGTTCAGCGCTTTGGCGTGCTTGAGGATACCACCGATGAAGTACAGTGCTTCCTGTGACAGGTCCGCATACTTGTCACCTGCAAAGAGCGGCTTGCCGTCTTTCCAGATCGACATGTTCACGTGCATGCCTGTGCCGTTATCGCCAGCGATAGGCTTGGGCATGAATGTTGCCGACTTGCCGTAAGCCTGTGCCACATTGTGGATCACATATTTGTATTTCTGCAGCTCATCCGCTTGATGGGTCAGCGAGCCAAAGATCAAGCCCAGCTCGTGCTGGCAAGACGCCACTTCGTGGTGGTGCTTATCGACCTTCATCCCCATGCGCTTCATGGTGGACAGCATTTCAGAGCGCATTTCCTGCGCGTCATCGATTGGGTTGACGGGGAAGTAGCCGCCTTTGACGCCGGGACGATGGCCTGTGTTGCCCATCTCGTATTCGGTGTCTGTGTTCCATGCGCCGTCGAGTGCGTCGACTTCGTAGGAGACTTTGTTCATGGACACGCTGAAACGCACGTCGTCGAAGACAAAGAATTCTGCTTCGGGGCCGAAATAGGCGACATCACCGATGCCGGAGGATTTCAGGTATTCTTCGGCTTTCACAGCTGTGCCGCGTGGGTCGCGGTCGTAGGCTTCCATCGTGTCAGGTTCGACGATATTGCAGTTAATGCAAACAGTCTTTTCCGCATAGAACGGATCAACATAGGCGCTTTCGGCCTGTGGGATCAGTTTCATGTCGGACTGATCAATGGATTTCCAACCCGCGATGGAAGAACCATCAAACATGAAGCCTTCTTCGAGGAAGTCTTCGTCAACCAGGTCGGCCACAACCGTGACGTGCTGTAGTTTGCCGCGTGGATCAGTGAAGCGGATGTCGACGTAGTCGGCTTCCTCGTCTTTGATCAGTTTCAGAACAGCTTTGTTATCCATCTATACAGGTCCCTTTTCCGTGTCGTTTTGGATTTAAAGTGCGTCGTCGCCGGTTTCACCGGTACGAATGCGGATGGCTTGTTCGACGGGTGAGACGAAAATTTTGCCATCACCGATTTTATCTGTCTTGGCGGCGGCAATGATTGCTTCGATCGCGCCGTCGACCTGATCCTCGGCCAGGACCACTTCGATTTTCACTTTGGGGAGGAAATCAACGACATATTCCGCGCCACGATACAGCTCTGTATGTCCTTTTTGGCGGCCGAAACCTTTGACTTCCACAACCGAAAGGCCCTGCACGCCAACCTCTTGCAAGGCCTCTTTCACTTCGTCAAGTTTGAATGGCTTGATGATCGCTTCGATTTTTTTCACGGCCGCGAGTCCCCCTTTGGTGTTTCGTCAGTGGTGAGACCATTTCTCTTGCATAGGGACAATTCGTAGCGGAACCTGTCGGCAAGCTGGTCGCGCGAAAGACTACGTGTTGATTAATTTTTGTGCAAGATGTGCGTCTGGTGAGCGATCTGAAAACTTTGAGTGCTGAAACCATGACCGAACTGCTTACTGCGGCGCAAATGAAGGCCATTGAACAGGCGGCAATTGCCTCTGGCAAAGTGACCGGGTTGGAGCTGATGGAACGGGCCGGGCGCGGTGTGGTTGTGGCGATTTTTGAGGAATGGCCGGAACTGGCGAAAGGGGCGCATCGCGTTGTGGTGCTATGCGGGCCGGGGAACAATGGTGGCGATGGGTTTGTCGTTGCGTGCCTGTTGAAAGAGGCAGAGTGGGATGTCGAGGTGTTTCTTTACGGGGATGCTGAAAAGCTTCCGCCGGATGCGCGGGTGAATTATGAGCGGTGGTTGGCGATGGGAGAGGTCGAACCCTTTATGTTCGACTACGATGTTATGGGGCCGGATGATCTGACACTCGTTGTAGATGCCCTTTTTGGGACAGGTTTGGCCCGACCACTCGAAGGCTTTGGTTCTCTTTTTCTCAGTTTTGCAGAAGAGCGTGCCAATCGTTTTCCCTATACAAAAATTGTATCGGTCGATTTACCAAGCGCGGTTTGCGCCGACAGCGGGCGGCCGATTGTGTCGGGAGCGTTCGTTGGCATGCCAAATATCGCCGCATTCCCAGTTACACATGCGCATTTGACCGTGACGTTTCATAAGCCGAAGCGAGGACACTATCTCTCTGAAGGCCCGATATGTTGTGGTCGATTGCGCGTCGTCGACATTGGTATCGATGACTTTGATCAGCAGTCGCATGTCGGAGAGCGGAAGCCCACGCTCATATCGACGCATGAAAGATGGCCGCAGTATCCATCGTTACCAAAGAAGCAAGGCCACAAATACTCCCACGGCCACGCCCTCATCCTATCTGGCGGCGTTGGCAAAGGCGGTGCGGCCCGTCTGGCAGCCCGTGGTGCTTTGCGGGTTGGGGCCGGGGCTGTCACGCTGGGTTGTCCGCCAGCCGCGCTGATCGAGAATGCGGCGCAGTTGAATGCTGTCATGCTCTCCAAGATCAAGGATGTGGATGCATTGGACCATGTTCTGCAGGACGACCGCATCAACGCCCTCTGCATGGGGCCGGGAATGGGCGTGAGCGATGAAAGCCGTGGCCCTATTGAGGCGGGCTTGAAGAGCGGGCGCGCGATGGTGCTGGATGCGGATGCGCTGACGCTCATCGGGCGGGATGCGCCTCTTTTCGCTTTGTTGCATGAGACGTGTGTTTTGACGCCGCATACGGGCGAGTTTGCGCGCCTGTTTCCCGATTTGGCGGAAAAGCTGGAAGCCCCCGCCACCAAAGGGCCTGCCTATTCAAAGGTTGATGCCACACGTGAGGCGGCGAAGCGGGCAGGGTGCACGGTATTGTGCAAAGGGCCAGATACGGTGATTGCTGATCCGTCGGGCCAGTGCCGTATCAATGCATCCGTCTACGAACGCGGCGCGCCTTGGCTTGCCACTGCTGGGTCGGGCGATGTCTTGGCAGGTTTTATTACCGGGCTTTTGGCCCGCGGATTTGGCCCCATGCAGGCCGCTGAAACGGGCGCATGGCTGCATACGGAATGCGCGTTGTCATTCGGCCCCGGGTTGATCGCCGAGGACTTGCCCGAGGAATTGCCGAAGGTCTTTCGTGCCCTTGGAATTTAACGCAATTTTTCCTCTCGCATCCCCCGCATTCCTTTGCTAGACAGCGCGCAACCGGGGGCAGGCCCAAAACCTGCCCCTTTTGATCATGCGGGTGTGGCGGAATTGGTAGACGCACCAGATTTAGGTTCTGGCGCCGCAAGGCGTGGGGGTTCAAGTCCCTTCACCCGCACCAAAGTTGAAAAAGAAGGACAGCACATGCAGGTCACCGAGACCCTGAACGAAGGCCTTAAGCGTGGGTACGCGATTACCATCACAGCGGCTGAACTGGATGCCAAGGTTGATGAGAAGCTGAAAGAAGCCCAGCCGACTGTTGAGATGAATGGCTTTCGCAAGGGTAAAGTGCCGATGGCATTGCTGCGCAAGCAGTTCGGTCAGCGCCTGATGGGCG
>JBCAZI010000021.1:0-40262 GCA_038533095.1 Pseudomonadota bacterium | reverse complement strand
ACAAAGGACAGCAGGCGTGCGGTCGACTGGGAATAATTGTTATCCTCAAGCGCTGAAATCAGTTCTGGATCGCGCGACAGCAGTTGCGGCACAACCGAATTACGCTGCAATTCATTCATCAGGTTGGTGACATAAAGCGCCAACCGCACCTCTGACCGGTTGCTGATCGTTTCGGTAAAACGCTGGGTCAGAAACTGGTTTGAAACATAGATGACGATGACCGCCAACAGGCTGATCACAAGCACCGCAAGGCGCAGGTACCACCTGCCCCGGCTATTGTTGCCAGAACGCTTTGCGAACTTCATCATGCGCTTAGTCTAAGCGCACACCCGATTTGCAGCAAGTCAGCAGATCAGGCCTGGACAAATTGCCCAACCAAACCGCGGAAAAGCGCCTGCCCATCGGTTCCACCGTGGCCTGCATCTACTGCGCGCTCCGGGTGCGGCATCATCCCAAGAACACGGCGGTTTTCGGACAGGACGCCTGCGATATCCGCCACAGATCCATTTGGATTGTCACCATAGGTAAAGGCGATACGATCTTCGCCTTTCAAAGCGGCCAATGTGGCGTCATCGGCCGTGTAATTGCCGTCATGATGGGCGACTGGATAACCAACAGTGTCACCCGCATTATAGCCCTCGGTGAAAGCTGAATTGGATGTTTCTACTTTAAGATCAGCGGTTTTGCAAATGAACTTCAGGTTGGCATTACGCATCAATGCGCCAGGCAAAAGGCCCGTTTCGGTTAAAACCTGAAAACCATTGCAGACACCCAGCACATAGCCGCCACGCTCTGCATGGCCTACAACAGCCTTACAGATCGGCGATTGTGCGGCGATGGCACCACAACGCAGGTAGTCGCCAAAGGAAAACCCGCCCGGCACTGCGACCAAATCAACACCATCAGGCAGGCTGGCGTCCTTGTGCCAGACCATGCTGACCTCGGCCCCTGCCGCTTTCAGTGCGACAGCCATGTCACGATCACAGTTTGATCCGGGAAAGACGACGACTGCGGCACGCATCACAGCACCTCGACGCGGTAGCTTTCGATCACGGTATTGGCGAGCAGTTTTTCACACATCTCGCCGATCGTGGCCTCAGAGGTGCCATCGGCCAGGTCCAACTCGATCACCTTACCCTGTCGCACGCCCTCAACCCCATCAAAGCCCAGACTACCCAATGCGTGGCGCACGGCCTCGCCTTGCGGGTCCAGAACACCGTTTTTCAACATCACATGCACGCGGGCTTTCATCAGATTGCGGTCCTTTTAGTTGATCAAGGTTGGCTTGGTGTTGGTATGGGTCACGTTTGACGGCATAACACCCAAACGCTTGGCCACTTCGGTATAGGCATCGGTCAGATTGCCCAGATCGCGGCGGAAGACATCCTTGTCCAGCTTCTGGCCTGTCTCAATATCCCACAAACGGCAGCTATCGGGGCTGATCTCATCGGCCAAGATCAGGCGCTGGAATTCGTTATCCCAGACGCGGCCAACCTCGATCTTGAAGTCAATCAGCTTGATACCAACACCATACATGACACCCGACATCCAATCGTTCACGCGCAGGGCCAGGCTGACGATGTCGTCCATTTCCTGCTGGGATGCCCAACCGAAGGCGATAATATATTCTTCGGGCACCAGTGGGTCGCCCAGACTGTCGTCTTTATAGGAAAACTCGACCACTGGGCGCGGCAAGGCTGTGCCCTCTTCCATGCCCATACGTTTGGCCATCGTGCCGGCGGCAAAGTTGCGCACGATCACCTCAAGCGGAATAATTTCGGCCTGGCGGATCAGCTGCTCGCGCATATTCAGGCGTTTGATGAAATGCGTCGGGATGCCCAGATTGCCAAGGCCAGTCATGAAGAACTCTGACAGGCGGTTGTTCAAAACGCCCTTGCCTTCGATCACTTCCTTTTTCTCAGCGTTGAAAGCGGTCGCGTCATCCTTGAAATACTGCACAAATGTGCCCGGCTCGGGACCTTCGTAAAGAATCTTCGCTTTGCCTTCATAAACCATCTTACGGCGTGCCATGCTGACCCCTTGCCCACTACCTCCGGCCCGGTTTGAGCCGTATGTTAAGCGCGTCATAGTGCAAGCCCCCCTTGCGGGCAAGCACCGGGATGGGCATATCAGGGGTAACTTTAGTTTCAATGCGGAGACCCAACAGATGAGCACCTTTGACGATCGCGAAAATGCCTTTGAAAACAAATTCGCCCATGATGCCGAAATGCAGTTCAAAGCAGAGGCACGACGCAACAAATTGCTGGGCCTATGGGCGGCTGAACTGCTGGGCAAATCCGGCACAGATGCCGATGATTACGCCAAAGAAGTGATCAAATCCGACTTTGAGGAAGCGGGCGATGAAGATGTCTATCGCAAAGTATCCGGCGATCTGGGCGACAAAGCTGACGAGGCGACGATCCGGGCCAAAATGACTGAGTTGATGGCCGTTGCAAAAGGTCAGCTGATGGACGAAGCCTAAGCACTGGCCATATTCATTTAGATAAGACCGCGCCCATCCGGCGCGGTCTTATCATTTTGTGCATAAAGAACATGCATGGTTTGCATTTGTACTTGGCGCGCAGACATGCGAGCGCAGGTCGGTACACGCAAACCTCAGGATCACAACATGACCAATGCTCTATCATCCCTTCTGCAAACGCGCGATTGGCTGATGGCGGATGGGGCAACCGGCACGAACCTGTTTAACATGGGGCTGATGTCCGGCGATGCGCCTGAGCTTTGGAACGTGGATGAAACCGCGAAGATCACAGCGCTATACAAAGGGGCTGCTGACGCAGGCAGCGATATTTTCCTGACCAATAGCTTTGGCGCCAATGCATCCAGGCTGAAACTGCATGGTGCTGAAGATCGCGTGATGGAGCTGAACAAAGCCGCCGCCGAATTGGGGCGCGAGGTCGCCGATGCATCGGGACGCTCAATCGTTGTTGCAGGCTCTGTCGGCCCAACAGGGGAAATCATGGCACCCATGGGCAGCCTGACCCATGAGATCGCAGTTGAGATGTTTCATGAACAGGCCGAAGGGCTGAAATCAGGTGGGGCTGATATTCTTTGGGTGGAAACGATCAGCGCACCCGAAGAATTCGCCGCTGCATCCGAGGCTTTTGCACTCGCTGATATGCCCTGGTGCGGGACGATGAGCTTTGACACCGCAGGGCGTACGATGATGGGTCTGACCTCTTCTGATATGGTCAAGAAAGTGGGCAAGCTGGCGCATCAACCGGTGGCCTTTGGTGCAAACTGTGGGGTTGGTGCATCCGATCTGCTGCGCACCGTCTTGGGTTTCACCGCCGCGACGCCAAACCTGCCCATTATTGCCAAAGGCAACGCCGGCATCCCCAAATACCACGATGGGCATATCCACTACGACGGTACCCCGGCGCTAATGGCAGATTACGCGGTACTGGCACGCGATTGTGGGGCCACAATCATCGGGGGATGTTGCGGCACAACCCCGGAGCATCTGCGCGCAATGCGTGAAGCGCTAGAGACACGGCCCAAAGGGGCGGCACCTGCGCTGGATACCATCGCGGATGCGCTTGGCGGGTTTTCATCTGCCTCTGACGGCACCGATGGCGCGGGGCCGGTTGCATCACCGCGTCGTGGCCGGCGGCGGCGCGCGTAGAGATGTAAAAGGGGGCGCTGCCCCCGCCTGCGTCTACGATGCCTCCACCAGGCGCGAACTTTAGAAAAGTGACAGCTGATCGCCCGGTTGTGCAGGCCGCGCGAAAAGATCCGTCCGCAGCGGTGGTAACGATCTATCCAACCCTAATTTGCGCGTGGCCAGTTTGAACCGCTGTTTCATCATCGCAGCCCATCCACCTTGCCCGACCATGCGTGTTCCAAAATTTGGGTCATAATCCTTGCCCCCATGCAATTCGCGCACCCGGCCCATCACCCGGGCGGCGCGGTCGGGGTAATGTTCGGCCAGCCAATCGCGGAACAACCCAGCCACCTCACGCGGCAACCGCAAAACGATCGAAGATGCAGCAATTGCACCCGCATCTTTGGCGGCTTCCAGGATTGCCTCTAACTCATGATCGGTTAGGGCAGGCACAACGGGTGACACCATCACACGCACCGGCACGCCCGCATCGGTCAGCCGCCGGATGGTCCGCAGCCGCGCCGCTGGCATTGGCACTCGCGGTTCCATCGCGCGCGAGGTTGCGGGGTCAAGCGTTGTGATTGAAATTCCCACCCGGACCAGGCCCTTCGCCGCCATCGGCGCAAGAATATCAATGTCGCGCTCAATCAGCGTACCTTTTGTCACGATGCCGACGGGATGATTGAAATCACGTAGCACCGAAAGCACCTGCCGCATGATTTCGCGTTTCTTTTCAATGGGCTGATAGGGGTCTGTATTGGTACCGATTGCCAGCATTTTGGGTTCGTAGCGGGGGTTGGATAACTCCTTGCGCAGCTGTTTGGCTGCATTTGTCCGGGCGATCAGCTTGGTCTCAAAATCCAGCCCAGGTGACAGGCCAAGAAAGGCATGACTGGGCCGCGCAAAACAGTAGATGCACCCATGCTCGCAGCCCCGGTAAGGATTGATCGACCGATCAAACGACAGATCGGGCGAAGTGTTGCGCGCGATCACGGAACGGGCAATTTCATCCGTCACCTCAGTGCGCAGCACTGGCAAGTCTTCCACCGCACCCCAGCCGTCATCCACAGCCTCTGCATGCAACCGGTCAAACCGCACATCTGGGTTTGACCCGGCAGCCCGGCCTGGCGTGCGATGCGATTTCTGAAGCGGCAAATCATCCATAATCTTTATTAGAACATTTCAAGAACACAAGCAATGACAGGTCGGTCACGATCATGGACGTGTCGGAAATCAGCAGGTAGCATGACGCAATTAGGCGCACTAATGTTTTTACAACTACTGCAAAGGCTTGGCCCATGTCCGACGAAGAAGATGACATCATCCTGTCCGAACTGAATGACGAAGACCTCGTCGCGCAAATGTTCGATGACCTTTACGACGGCATGAAGGAAGAGATCGAGGAAGGTGTGAACATCCTGCTGGAACGCGGATGGGAGCCTTACCGCATTCTGACAGAGGCGCTTGTTGGCGGTATGACGATTGTGGGTCACGACTTCCGCGATGGTATCCTGTTCGTGCCAGAGGTGTTGCTGGCCGCCAATGCGATGAAAGGTGGCATGGCCATCCTCAAACCATTGCTGGCTGAAACTGGCGCACCGCGGGTGGGCAAAATGGTCATTGGCACGGTCAAGGGCGACATCCATGACATTGGCAAGAACCTTGTGTCGATGATGATGGAGGGTGCAGGTTTCGAAGTGGTCGATCTGGGCATCAATAACGCTGTTGAGTCCTATCTCGAGGCGTTGGAAGCCGAGCAACCTGATATTCTAGGCATGTCAGCTCTGCTGACCACGACGATGCCCTATATGAAGGTGGTGATCGACACGATGGTCGAGAAAGGCTTGCGCGATGACTATGTCGTGCTGGTCGGTGGTGCCCCGCTGAACGAAGAGTTCGGCAAAGCGATTGGTGCGGATGCCTATTGCCGTGACGCCGCGGTTGCGGTGGAAACGGCCAAGACCTTTATGGCGCGCAAGCACAACCAAGGTGCCGCAGCCATCTGATCTTACATTATTGGCAGGGCGTTCTTATCTGACAGCAAAAGGAGGATGCCATGCCAATTGAACGTTTAGTCGTACTTCTTGTCGTTGTGATTGCCCTAGCCGGGGCAACAGTCGCAGGTGTGTTGGCCCTCACCGGCGGCAGCATGATCGCACTTGCCATTGTCAGTCTGATCGCCCTTTGCGCCGCCTATGCTGCGCGCAAATACAGTAGCCGTTCATGACGACTGATGCGACCCTTACCGCGCAGGGCATCGCCCCAAAGGGCGAGGGTCGCATTCTGCTGATTGCATGTGGCGCATTGGCGCGCGAGATTTTGGCGATCAAAGACGCCAATGGGTTGACCCATCTTGATCTGCAATGCCTGCCCGCCATCATGCACAACCACCCTGAACGGATCGTGCCTGCCGTCCGGGCCGCCGTTGCCAAATATCGCGATACCTATGAGCAGCTTTTCGTGGTCTACGCCGATTGCGGCACCGGTGGTCAGCTACAGGCCGCTTGCGCCGAGATGGGCGTCGATATGGTGGCGGGGCCGCATTGCTATTCTTTCTTTGAAGGCAATGATATCTTCGCCGCCCGTGACGAGATGACGGCCTTTTACCTCACTGATTTTTTGGTGCGCCAGTTCGATGCCTTTGTGTGGGAACCGCTGGGGCTGGGTCGCCATCCCGACCTGCGGGATATGTATTTTGGCAATTACGAAAAGCTGGTCTATCAGGCGCAAACCGAGGACCCGCATCTAACGGCTAAGGCACAGGAATGTGCTGACAGGCTGGGCCTGGCCTTTGAACGGCGTTTCACCGGCTATGGTGACCTAACACCTGCGCTAACGGCCCTGTCCTAAGCTGCCGCCGCCGCCGTTTCACGAATGCGCTCGACCATCGCCCGCAGCCCGTTTGAACGCTGCGCCGACAGATGATCGTTCAAACCCAAACGCCCCAGTTCTGCCGCAGCATCAATCTTGCCGATCTCGCTGACGGGTTGGTCGTTATATAGGGCGATCAACACGGCAATCAGCCCGCGCACGATCATCGCGTCGCTTTCGCCGCGAAAGGTAAAGGTTTCGCCCTCAATTTTGGGCACCAGCCAGACCTGACTGGCGCAGCCATCCACCTTGGTTGCGGGGACGCGAAGCGCATCCTCTAATGGCTCCATCGCCTTGCCCATGTCGATCACATGGCGATAGCGGTCTTCCCAATCATCAAGGAATTCAAAGGTATCGACGAGGTCTTCAAACTCTGGGTTGGCCATAGGTGATCCTTGCGTTTCGTGCCTGCACAGGATGTAGGCCCCCTGCCCAGCCACGTCCAGATCAAAGCGTGACGGTCACAACCTTCTGGCCTTTGACGGCCAGACCAACGCGGCCTTCGCAGAGCTGCAAAGCATCATTGCCAAAGACCTCTCGCCGCCAGCCCTTGAGCGCGGCAACCTGGCGTTCACCGGCCGCTAATGCATCTAGATCGGCAGAACTGGCGATCAGTTTCGGGGCAACCTCAGCATCATCCGTTTTGGCCTTCAGCAGCACGCGCAGCATATCAGCCAGGGCCGGGTTTACCTGCAGTTTAGACCGCGTGCTATCGACCTTGGGCATATCATCAGGCTTGACGGCCATCCCTGCTTTGATCGCGGCCAAAATACCTGCAGCGATATCGCCTTTGCGCGCCTCGCGCAGCAACAGACGTGACCGACCGAGGTCTTTCTCTGACTGCGGCTTGGTCGAGGCCAGTTCAACCAATGCGTCATCCTTGAAGACACGGTTGCGGGGCACATTGCGTTCCTGGGCATAGGTTTCACGAAACCGCGCCAGTTCCCGCACGATGGCCAGAAATTTACCCGATTGAGTGCGGGTTTTGACCCGCTTCCATGCGTTGTCGGGATCAGCCTGATAGGTTGCGGGGTCTTCCAAGACCGCCATTTCCTCGGTCACCCATTTGGCGCGGCCTGATTTAGTCAGGCGCGCGGAAAGATATTCGTAGATATCGCGCAGATGAGTGACATCGGCCACGGCATATTTGGCCTGCGCATCGGTCAGCGGGCGACGCGACCAATCGGTGAAACGTGAGGATTTATCCAGATCAGATTTGGCAATCTTGCGAACCAGTGTTTCATAGCCAACCTGTTCACCAAAACCGCAGACCATCGCGGCGACCTGCGTGTCAAACAGTGGTTCTGGAATGACACCCGCATCAACGTAGAAAATTTCCAGGTCCTGACGGGCGGCGTGAAACACTTTGACCACACCATGATCTTTGAACAAGTCATAAAGCGGTTCCAGCGACAGACCATCAACCAGCGGGTCGACCAAAACGGCATCAGACCCATCGTCATCCTGGTAGGCCAGCTGCACAAGGCAGAGCTTGGAATAATAAGTCCGTTCGCGCAGAAACTCTGTATCGACGGTGACATAGGCGCGCTTTGCGGCCTCTTGGCAGAATGCGGCCAAGTCTTCGGTCGTGGTGATTGTTTGCATATCAGTCCGTCGGTCAAAAAGCTTTCTAGACTGATAGGCGATTGTCGGGATGATGGAAAGCAGGCTTAGCCCTGCAGCATCACAGGGGTCCGGTCGCCTGCTGCAAAGCGCCGCAAAACGGCGGGATAGAGCGCATGTTCAAAGGGAAGCAGCCGCGCAGCGAGCGTATCGGGCGTATCATCCGCCTGCACCTTCATACGGGCTTGGCCCAATATGGGGCCGTCGTCCAAAGCGGCCGTCACCTCATGCACGCTGCAGCCATGTTCGGCGTCACCGGCCTCTAACGCGCGGGCGTGGGTGTGCAGACCTTTGTATTTGGGTAGAAGCGAGGGATGGATATTCAGCATCCGCCCCTCCCATTTGGCCGTAAACTCTGGCGTCAGAATACGCATGAACCCAGCCAGACAGATGATATCGGGGCGCGCCGTTTCCAGCGCCTGCTGCAACGCGGCCTCAAACCCAGCCCGGTCTTTGCCATAGGGTTTGTGATCAATAGCAAGCGTCGGAATATGCAAGGCGCGCGCTTTGGCCAACCCACCCGCGTTGGGATCATTTGACAGCACCAGCCCGGGCCGCGCCGGGTGATCACCTTGCATTGATTGTGCGAGGGAGACCATATTTGACCCGCCCCCCGAAATCAGGATCGCAACCCGTTTGGTCACAAAAGCGCGCCAGTGTAGGTGACACCCGCACAGGACGTAACTGTGCCCATTTGATGGACCGTCTCGCCTGCCTCCGTCAAAACTGTGGTCAATGCCTCCGCCCGGTCTGCATCGACCGCCAGCACCTTCCCGATACCGGCGTTAAAGGTTTTGAGCAACTCCGCCTCTGCCATCCCGCCGGTTTGCGCCAACCAGCAAAAGACTGGGGGCAACTCCCATGCGTCTAGATTGACCCGTGCACCCATGCCATCCGGCAAAACGCGCGGCAGGTTTTCAGTCAAACCGCCACCGGTGATATGGGCCAGCGCATGGACGCCGCCCGCGCGTATAGCAGCCAAGGCCTGTTTGACATAGAGCCGCGTTGGCGCCAGCAAAGCAGCCCCCAGCGTGCCATCGGTGAAGGGGGCATCATCGCCCCAAGCCAAGCCAGAAACATCAACAATCCGGCGCACCAGTGAATAGCCGTTGGAATGCACACCGTCCGAGGCGAGCCCCAGCAGCACATCACCTTCCTTCACCCCGGCGGGTAATTCTGTGCCGCGTTCCATCGCACCCACGGCAAAGCCTGCAAGGTCAAAATCGCCATCGTGATACATCCCCGGCATCTCAGCGGTCTCGCCGCCAATCAGGGCGCAACCGGATGCTTCGCAGCCTGCGGCGATACCTTCAATGATGCGGGTGGCCTGATCAAGCTCCAGCTTGCCTGTTGCGAAATAATCAAGGAAAAACAAAGGCTCTGCCCCTTGGCAGACCAGATCGTTGACGCACATCGCGACCAGATCAATCCCGATTGTGTCCACATTGCCGGTATCAATCGCGATCCGCAGCTTGGTCCCAACGCCGTCAGTTGCGGCCACGAGAACCGGGTCAGTGTACCCTGCCCCTTTCAGATCAAAGAGCGCACCAAAGCCGCCCAAACCAGCCATCACACCGGGGCGTGCGGTGCGTTTGGCGGCAGGTTTGATCCGCTCAACCAGCGTATTGCCCGCATCAATATCGACCCCTGCATCCGCATAGGTCAGGCCGTTTTCTTTGGTCATCGGGCAGCTCCTGTGACGTTTGGCGTTGGTTAGCCTATCGTTTGGTCAAAGGGAACAGAGAAGAGACGCAAAAGTGGTGATGCTTTTCTGGCATTCAGCGCGGGAAGGCGCTAGTCTTTTGCAGCGATTGTCTGAGAGCCATCACCAATGCCTATGAGCCTTGCCGAAATTTTTGAACTTCTCACCTTTGGTGGGCTTCTTGTTTCGCCAGCCTACCTCCTACCGTTCATTTTAATCGCCTTTGCGATCTACTTTTGGCGTGGTGAAACAGGCGGCTTTTTGCGGTGGCTATTTCCCAAGCAGATTATCCTGAACCGCTCGACTGGAATTGATGTGACGCTCTTTGCGGTCAATCAAGTGCTCGAACTTTTGGGCATCGTCGCGCGTTTCGCTGCAACACCGCTTGTCGCAGCCTATGTCGCTGGGATTGTCCCTGTTTCACCCTTTGCTGGAGACGCTCTTTCTCCAGTTGGACTGGCTTTGCTATTTGTATTGGTAGCGGACTTCACGGTGTATTGGTCACACCGTGCGTATCACACGATCAAAGTCATTTGGCCGTTGCATGCTGTGCACCATAGTGCCGAGGTTATGACACCTATTACAGCCTATCGTGCCCACCCGCTTAGTCTTCTTCTTCTGACCAGCTTCAATACTGTGGTCATCGGCGCATTACTGGGCCTTCTCGTTGGTGGATTTAGGCCAGAAAGCACGATTTGGGAAATCGCAGGAGCAAATGCATTTGTCGTTGTTATAAACATGACCCTTTTGAATTTTCATCACTCGCATATATGGGTCAGCTTTGGCCCCATACTGGAAAGGGTCGTCATTTCGCCGGCGCAACATCAGGTGCACCACAGCCGCAGCCCAGAGCACTACAACAAGAATTATGGGCGCATATTCGCGATTTGGGACTGGATGTTCGGCACGCTTTACATCACGCGACGCAACGAAAACGTCACTTTCGGCCTTGAAGATCCTGAAGACGCGCCACTTATGACCCAGCGCTTGTGGCCGATTTTATGGGATCCTATGCGTCGTATTTTTATGCAGATGACTGGGAGGGTTTAGAGCGCACCTGCACCGGCAATTGTTTTCTCATTACCGAAACCGGCATCCAAAATATGGATGCCGGTCAAAGCCTACCTTAATTGTCAGCTTCTTCATCAAGCAAGAATGGGTCTTTTTCCGCCTTAGCCCGACCCGTCAACGAACTGGACGCGACAACCATGCCCACCAGTGCCAGCAGGACAAGCGCGCCGGTCATATCTGAGTCTGAACTTGATGACATCTCAACAGGCGGTTCCATCGGCGGAGGCACAAGCCCAGCAAAGCTAGCGGTGCCGCTAAGGACGAGTGCCGCCAAAATAGCAAATCTCTTCAAAACAATTCTCCTTCCCTCTCGTTAGACTCCAACGTTAACGACAAAATGCCGTAACTGGCCACCTTTTTCATCTTTCTTGACCCTTTTTTTGACTCCGGCTTGACGCACCGCTCCGGTCTGGTAGTCCAATTGTGCAAGGGGGCCTGTAGCTCAATTGGTTAGAGCAGAGCGCTCATAACGCTTTGGTTGCGGGTTCAAGTCCTGCCGGGCCTACCAATCCCTTCATGTATACATATGCATACTGGGCTTTTCCTGGCCGCGTTGCTAATCTGCGCGAAACGCAGAATCCCCTCGCCACGGAGAAAGAAATGTCCAAGATCAAAGTCGAAAACCCCATTGTCGAGCTCGACGGTGATGAGATGACCCGCATCATGTGGCAGTTCATCAAGGACAAGCTGATCCTGCCCTATCTGGACATTGACCTGCTCTACTATGATCTGGCGATGGAAGTGCGGGATGAAACCAACGACCAGATCACCATTGATGCTGCTGAAAAGATCAAGGAAATCGGCGTTGGTGTGAAATGCGCGACGATCACCCCGGATGAACAGCGGGTCGAAGAATTCGGGTTGAAAGAGATGTGGCGTTCGCCCAATGGCACGATCCGTAACATCCTTGGCGGTGTGGTCTTTCGCGCGCCGATTATCTGTAAAAACGTGCCCCGCCTTGTGCCCGGCTGGACCGATCCTATTGTCATCGGGCGCCATGCTTTCGGCGACCAGTACAAGGCCACCGACTTTCTGATGCCCGGCCCCGGCAAGCTGACCATGAAATTCGTGGGCGAAGACGGCACAGTGATCGAGAAAGAGGTGTTTGACAGCCCGGCTGCCGGGGTGGCGATGGGCATGTATAACCTTGACGCCTCGATCTATGATTTCGCGCGTGCCTCTTTCAACTACGGGCTGAACCTCGGCTGGCCGGTTTACCTGTCGACCAAGAACACGATCTTGAAGGCCTATGACGGACGCTTCAAGGATATCTTCCAAGAGGTCTTTGAAACAGAGTTCAAAGATCAGTTTCAGGAGCTTGGGATCGAATACCAACACCGGTTGATCGACGATATGGTCGCATCCGCGATGAAATGGTCCGGCAAATTTGTCTGGGCCTGCAAAAACTACGACGGTGATGTCCAGTCTGATACGGTGGCCCAAGGCTTTGGGTCACTGGGCCTGATGACCAGCCAATTGATGACGCCCGATGGCAAGATTGTTGAGGCCGAGGCCGCACATGGCACCGTCACCCGCCACTACCGACAGCATCAGGAAGGTCAAGCGACATCGACCAACTCGATCGCGTCGATTTTTGCCTGGACCGGCGGGCTGAAGCATCGCGCCAAGCTGGATGATAACGCGCAGCTGATGACATTTGCCGAGACTTTGGAAAAGGTCATCGTCGATACAGTTGAAAGCGGGTTTATGACCAAAGACCTCGCCCTGCTCGTCGGCCCCGATCAGGGGTGGCTGACGACGATGGGTTTCCTCGAAAAGATCGACGAGAACCTGAACAAAGCGATGTAAGGCGATGGCAAGAACCGGCGGCCAACACGGCACTCTTATCGCGAGCGCGCGGTTTTTGCCTAAACCACCCCTGCGGACGCCAGTTTAGGGCTAGCCATCCCGCGCTTGCCGCGCTATCCGCGCGGCAACTTACCCTTAAAGGCTGATCCCCATGGATATCCGCAATATCGCGATCATCGCGCACGTTGACCACGGCAAGACGACACTTGTTGATGAACTGCTCAAACAATCCGGTGTCTTCCGGGATAATGAGGCCGTGTCAGAGCGCGCGATGGACAGCAATGACATCGAACGCGAGCGTGGCATTACCATTTTGGCAAAGTGCACGTCGGTCGAATGGAAAGGCACGCGCATCAACATCGTCGACACCCCCGGCCACGCCGATTTCGGTGGCGAGGTTGAGCGGATCCTGTCGATGGTCGATGGTGTTGTGCTGTTGGTGGACGCCGCCGAAGGGCCGATGCCGCAGACGAAATTTGTGACCTCCAAGGCGCTGGCATTGGGTCTGCGCCCCATCGTTGTGGTCAACAAGGTCGACAAGCCAGATGGCGAACCTGACCGCGCGGTTGATGATGTGTTTGACCTTTTCGCCGCATTGGAAGCCAGCGACGAACAGCTTGATTTTCCTGCGATGTATGCCTCTGGCCGTGCGGGCTGGTGTGATGCCGAACTCGACGGGCCGCGCGAAAACCTTGATGCGCTGTTTGACCTGATTGTCGATCACGTGCCCACCCCGGCACAGATCACCCGCAAGGATGAGCCTTTCCAGATGCTGGCGACCACGCTTTCCGCTGACCCCTTCATTGGCCGCATCCTGACGGGCCGGGTTGAGGCTGGTACGCTCAAAGCGGGTGATACAATCAAGGCGCTCTCACGCACTGGCGAGAAGATCGAACAATTCCGCGTCTCAAAAATCCTCGCCTTCCGTGGCCTGATGCAGCAGCCGATCGACGTGGCAGAGGCTGGTGATATCGTCACGATTGCTGGCATGACCAAGGCCACCGTGGCCGATACGCTCTGTGATCCCAGCATCGACACACCGATCCCGGCCCAACCGATAGATCCGCCCACCATCACAGTCACATTCGGCATCAACGACAGCCCGCTGGCGGGCCGCGACGGCAAGAAGGTGCAATCGCGCGTCATCCGTGAACGCCTGATGAAAGAATCTGAGGTTAACGTCGCGATCAAAATCGCTGACACCCCCGGAGGTGACGCCTTTGAGGTCTCGGGCCGTGGCGAACTACAGATGGGCGTCCTTATCGAAAACATGCGCCGCGAGGGTTTTGAGCTGTCGATTTCGCGCCCACAGGTCATCTTTACCGAAGAAGACGGGCAGCGCATGGAACCTGTCGAAGAAGTCACCATCGATGTGGATGACGAATACACCGGCGTCGTGGTCGAAAAACTGACCGGCCCGCGCAAAGGCGAGTTGGTAGAGATGAAACCCGCAGGTGCCGGCAAAACCCGCATCATAGCGCATGTCCCTTCACGCGGGCTGATCGGTTATCACGGTGAATTCCTGACCGACACGCGCGGCTCTGGCGTGCTGAACCGCCTGTTTCATGGCCAAACTGCCTATAAGGGCAAGATCGACGGCCGCCGTCAGGGTGTTCTGATCTCCATGGAAAACGGCACCTCGGTCGCCTTTGCGCTGTGGAACCTTGAGGACCGCGGCAAGATGTTCATCGGCGCGCAGGAGAACGTCTACACGGGCATGATCATCGGTGAACACAGCCGCGAGAACGATCTGGAAGTGAACCCGCTGAAGGGCAAGAAACTGACCAACGTGCGTGCCTCTGGTACGGATGAGGCGGTACGCCTGACACCACCAGTCATCATGTCGCTGGAACAGGCCATTGCCTATATCGACGATGATGAGCTGGTCGAGGTCACGCCAAACGCCGTCCGCCTGCGCAAACGCTATCTGGATCCACATGAGCGGAAACGGCAGGCGCGCGCCAATTGATCTGGTCAAAAGCCCGTGAAGAACAGATATGTGCCGCCGCCCCAAATCACTAAGGTGACGGTAATAAAATATACAGTACCTAAGAGCTCAGCCGCGCTTGCATGAATGCGGTTCAGTAAGACGTTCAGCTTGCTCGTTTGAAAAAAAGCGAAAGATAGAATATTTGCGCCCCACCAGATAGTGCCAGTAACAACAACATAAGCGAAGAGGTCGCCAAGCGCCCATTTCGCGCCTTCGATACCTAAGAACCCCCCAAGCCCATTAAGTATCGTTTCGAAAACCTGCCCCAATTACCCCTCTCAACCAGCGTTCAGTTTGAGGTAGCGATCTCTTCAACGATGCTCAACTCACGCTGGCTGGCCCCTTTGGCAAAGCTCAGCGCCTCTTGGTAAGCATCCGAATAATAGCAATCGTGCGCCGCCTGTAGGCTGGGAAAGCGTGCTACCACATTTCGAGGGCGATCTGGCCCCTCGAGCTGCTCATAGGCACCCCCGCGCGCCAGAAAGACACCACCGTGGTCTGCAATCGCCACGGTGGCGCGTTTGGCGTATTCGCCATAGGCGGTCTCATCCGTCACCGTGACATGGGCAATCCAAAGTGCGCTCATTCCAATCCCTCCAAAAAAGCCGTTGCCGCTGCAATTGCGGCATCCGCGTTTTCTACAGAAGCCCCACCGCCCTGCGCCATATCAGGTCGGCCACCGCCGCCTTTGCCGCCCAGTTCAGGCGTGACGGCCCGCAGCACATCGACCGCAGACACACGGCTTGTCAGATCAGCGGTGACGCCTGCCGCGACCGCCGCTTTCCCGCCGGTATCCGCGATCAGAACAACCACGCCGGACCCGACCCGCTCTTTGAACTGATCCACAAGCGACGGCAAATCCTTACCGGACACGCCCGTCATGACTTGGCCCATAAAGCAAATGCCATTGACCTCTTCTTGTAGGGGGCCGGCATCAGAGCCACCGCCCATCGCCACCTCGCGGCGCAACTGCGCCACCTCATTGGCCAATGCCTTACGCTCATCCAGCAGCGCTTTGACCTTCTCGGCAACCTCGGATGCGGGCGCTTTGAGTGCCAGCGCCGCCTGCGCCAAGCGATGATCCTGCGCGCGCAGATAATCCAGCGCGGCCTGCCCGGTCAGCGCTTCAATCCGGCGCACGCCTGCGCTGCTGGCGCTGTCACCCAAGGTGACAAAGGCCCCGATCTCGCCCAATTGGCTGACATGGGTGCCGCCACAAAGCTCTAGCGAATAGGTGTTCCCGTCTGTCCCTTTGCCAGAGCCGTCCTGACGCCCCATGGACACTACGCGCACCTCGTCGCCGTATTTTTCACCAAAAAGCGCCTGCGCGCCCAAGCCACGCGCATCATCCGGCGTCATGATCCGGGTTTCGACAGTGCCGTTTTGCCGGATCAATGCGTTCACCTCACGCTCTACCTGTTCCAGCTCGTCCTGGCTCAGCGCTTTGGTGTGGCTGAAATCAAACCGCAGACGATCAGGCGCATTGAGCGAGCCGCGCTGTGCGATGTGATCACCCAACACGCCGCGCAAAGCCTCGTTCAGCAGATGCGTGGCAGAGTGGTTGGCCTGAATGCCGCTGCGGCGCGATGCATCAACCGCCAGTTCCGCGCCCTGCCCTTTGCTAACCGTGCCCTCCACGACCTTTGCGAAATGCACATAGACATCTGCAACCTTCTTGGTGTCGGTGATCTTGGCTTTGCCGGTGTCTGTGACCAGCATGCCAGCATCGCCAACCTGACCACCGGCTTCGGCATAGAAAGGCGTTTGGTTCAGGACTATTTGCACCACATCCTGCGCCGTGTCAGCAGTGCCGCCATCGACGACCAGCGCTACAATCTGCCCTTCTGCTGTCAAGGTATCATAGCCCAGGAAATCAGTCGCACCGCTTTCATCGGCAATATCAAACCAGACAGCACTATCCGCCGCCTCGCCCATGCCCGACCACGCCGCGCGCGCCTTGGCTTTCTGTTCAGCCATCGCCACATCAAATCCGTCAGTATCAACCGCCCGGCCTTTCTCGCGCAGCGCGTCCTGGGTTAGATCAAGCGGGAAACCGTATGTGTCATAAAGCTTGAAGGCAGCAGCCCCCGGCAATGCGGCATCCTCTGGCAGTCCAGCCAGCTCATCATCCAATAGCCTTAGCCCGCGATCCAGCGTCTGTTTAAACCGCACTTCTTCGTTCAAAAGCGTCTCTTCAATCAGACGTTGGCCTTGCCCCAATTCGGGATAGGCCGCTCCCATCTGCTGCACCAAAGCAGGCACCAAACGATGCATGACCGGGTCCTTGCTGCCCAACAGATGCGCATGGCGCATCGCGCGGCGCATGATCCGGCGCAGCACATAGCCGCGGCCTTCGTTGGATGGCAGCACGCCCTCGGCAATCAGAAAGGAGGTCGAGCGCAGATGGTCTGCAATCACGCGGTGATGGGTATTGCCCGGCCCGTCAGGGTCGCTTGATGTGGCATCGGCTGAGGCCTCGATCAGTGCGCGCATCAGATCGGTATCGTAATTGTCATGCCTGCCTTGCAGCAGCGCGCCAATCCGCTCCAGCCCCATGCCAGTGTCGATAGACTGCATCTCAAGCGGTTTCATGGACCCGTCTTCGAACTGCTCGTTCTGCATGAAAACGATGTTCCAAATCTCGATAAACCGATCACCATCCTCTTCCGGCGATCCCGGTGGGCCGCCCCAAATATGATCACCGTGATCGTAGAAAATCTCGGTACAGGGTCCGCAAGGTCCCGTCGGCCCCATGCGCCAGAAGTTGTCATCTGTCGGGATGCGAATAATACGCTCATCCGGCAGGCCTGCGACCTTCTTCCAGATGTTCGCCGCCTCATCATCGGTGTGATAGACAGTGACCAGCAACCGGTCTTTGTCGATGCCAAAATCCTTGGTCAGCAACTCCCATGCAAAGGGAATGGCGTTTTCTTTGAAATAATCACCAAAACTGAAATTGCCGAGCATCTCGAAAAACGTATGGTGGCGGGCCGTGTAGCCGACGTTATCAAGATCATTGTGCTTGCCGCCTGCCCGCACGCATTTCTGGCTGGTGGTGGCGCGGGAATAGTCGCGGGTTTCGACGCCGGTGAAGAGGTTCTTGAACTGCACCATGCCAGAGTTGGCAAACATCAGCGTCGGGTCATTGCGCGGCACCAGCGGGCTGGAGGCCACGATCTCATGATCCTGTTTTCCAAAGTAATTCAGAAAGGTCGAACGGATGTCGGCAAGGCTGGTCATGGCACGCTTTCAGGCAATGATGGACTTTGAACCGCAGAAATAGCCCTGCCCCCGCACACTGTCCACCGACAAAGAGCCGATCAGCTTTCTTCGTCCTCTCAGACTTACGCCGCTAGCGGCATCAAATTTCTAGAAATTTGATTACGGCCAAGAAAAAAAGGTGCCGCATTCTACGGCACCCTTTTCCAGATATGCATCACCATTATTTCATGGTGTAAGCGTTTAGACAGTCGCCATCTGCGGGTTTAAACTTCCACCAGATCGTCATCGCCGTCATCATGGCTGCCTTCGGGCAAATCAAAATCCAGACCATGGGCTGCACGGATCTTATCTTCAATCTCGAGCGCAACACTTGGGTTCTCGCGCAGGAATATCTTCGAATTCTCGCGCCCCTGCCCGATACGTTCATCGCCATAGCTGAACCAGGCACCCGATTTTTCAACCACACCAGCCTTCACACCCAGATCGAGCAATTCGCCCATCTTTGAGATGCCTTCACCATACATGATGTCGAATTCAACTTGCTTGAACGGTGGTGCCACCTTGTTTTTCACCACTTTCACGCGGGTCGCATTGCCCACAACCTCATCCCGGTCCTTGATCGCACCAATCCGGCGGATATCCAGACGGACAGAGGCGTAGAATTTCAGCGCGTTGCCACCTGTCGTCGTCTCAGGTGAGCCGAACATCACGCCGATCTTCATCCGGATCTGGTTGATGAAAATCACCATGCAGCCAGAGCGGTTTATCGACCCCGTCAGCTTGCGCATCGCCTGAGACATCAGCCGCGCATGCACACCGACAGAGCTGTCGCCCATATCGCCTTCCAATTCGGATTTTGGCGTCAAAGCCGCAACCGAATCCACGATCACCATGTTCACCGCACCGGAACGCACCAGTGTATCGACAATCTCTAACGCCTGCTCACCTGTATCGGGTTGCGAAATCAGCAGTTCATCCAGGTTCACACCCAGCTTTTTTGCATATTGCGGGTCCAGCGCGTGTTCGGCATCGACAAAGGCGCAAACGCCGCCTTTCTTCTGCTCTTCTGCGATCGCATGCAGGGTCAAGGTCGTCTTACCCGACGATTCAGGCCCATAAATCTCGATCACGCGGCCTTTGGGCAGGCCGCCAATGCCAAGGGCGATATCCAGACCAAGCGAGCCCGTCGATGTCGCCTCAATATCGGCCATCGGGTTTTCACCGCCGAGCTTCATGATAGAGCCCTTACCGAACTGCCGTTCGATCTGCGCCAGCGCGCTTTCCAGCGCCTTTTCTTTATCCGCGGTCTTCTTATCAGTCATTTTGAGGAGTTCTGCCGTTGCCATGTATCCTGTCCTTATTTCATGCGCCCCGCGGGGCGGCAATCACTGCTTTTGTTCTCATTGTGTTCTCATCCTTAATGAGATCAAAAGTAGAACATTGCAACATAAATTTTCACGCTTCACCCTCTGCCAAAGGTGGTTAAGGAATGGTTTATGGCCTAGGATCGGCGGTGAAATAGACGAAAGACAGCGAACAAATGCTTGTTTTCTGGAAAGAAAATCTGGTGCTGCTGGCAGTGCCCAAAACCGGATCAACCGCGTTAGAGGGGGCATTGGCCCCCCGCGCGTCACTCGTCCTGCGCGATCCGCCCGAACTGAAACACGCGCCTTGCTATCGCTATAAACGATTCCTTAAACCGCTGTTCAAACAGGTCGGCGGGCAAAACCCAGAGTTGATGGCCATCGTCCGCAACCCCATCGACTGGCTGGGCAGCTGGTATCGGTACCGGACCCGCGACGACCTGATCGGACATGAGAACAGTACGCGTGACATCAGTTTTGATGACTTCGTGCTGGAATACTGCAAAGGCACGCCTGCCCCCTTTGCCAATGTCGGATCACAAGCACGGTTCCTGACGATCAACGATGGCGAGATCGGTGCGCAACATCTGTTTCAGTATGAGCAGTGGGATCAGGTCATTGGATACCTGGAACAGCGGCTGGATGTGAGGATCACACTGAAGCAGAAGAATGTGTCGCCCAAGATGGATTTAGAGTTGTCAGCGGAAGTAGAGGCGAAATTGCGCGAGAAACGCGCAGCGGAGTTTGCGGTTTGGGAGATGGGGCAACACTAGTTAACGCAGTCCCGGACTTGATCCGGGACCTCAAGATGGCGGTAAGCCCCCGGATCAAGTGCGGGACTGCACCTTACACCGTCAATGTCCTTCGCACCGCATCCTGCCAGCCCGCATACCGCCGTTCGCGCGTCGCATCATCCATCTCCGGATCAAACCGCTGATCCAGCGCCCAATTTGCGGCAAACCCCGCCTGATCCGGGTACACCCCCGCGCGGCTCCCGGCGAGCCATGCGACACCCAACGCCGTTGTTTCCAGCACCGTTGGCCGGTCCACAGGTGCGCCGATGATGTCAGACAGGAACTGCATCGACCAGTCCGAGGCACTCATGCCCCCATCAACCCGCAAAACACCTTCGGTATCAGAGGCTTGCCAGTCACTCTTCATCGCTTCCAGCAAGTCGCGGGTCTGAAAGCCAACGCTTTCGAGGGCCGCCCTCGCGAACTCCGCCGGGCCAGAATTACGCGTCAGCCCATAGATCGCCCCGCGTGCCTCGGCATCCCAATAGGGCGCGCCGAGCCCGGTGAAGGCCGGGACCATGTAAAGCTCCTGCCCCTCATCGGCCGTCTGCGCCAAAGGCTGTGTTTCCTTGGCCTCGCGGATGATCTTCAGCCCATCGCGCAGCCATTGCACCACGGCGCCTGCGATAAAGATCGACCCTTCCAGCGCATAGGTCGGCTTGCCGTCAAACTGATAGGCGATCGTCCCCAAAAGACGCTTCTTGCTCTCAACCAGCGTATCGCCCGTGTTGAGCAGCGCAAAACAACCCGTGCCATAGGTTGATTTCAGCATGCCCGGTTCGAAACAGGCCTGACCAATGGTCGCCGCCTGCTGGTCGCCTGCGACGCCCAGAATGGGCAGTTCTTTTCCAAACAAATCCGCCCGCGTCATGCCGAAATCGGAGGCGCAATCCAGCACCTGGGGCAGCATTTGCATCGGGATACCAAACCGCTCACAAATCGTGGTGCTCCAACGCCCTTTGCGGATGTCATAGAGCATGGTGCGTGCCGCATTGGTCGCATCCGTGACATGGCGCTTGCCGCCTGTCAGCTTCCAGATCAGATAGCTGTCGACCGTGCCGAAGAGCAGATCGCCCGCCTCGGCCCGGGCACGCGCGCCCTCGACCTTATCCAGAATGTAATTGACCTTCGTACCCGAGAAATATGGGTCGGCCAGCAGACCCGTCTTCTGCGTGATCGTGGCCTCAAACCCTTCTTTGCGTAACTCTTCACAGAACGGCGCTGTGCGGCGGTCTTGCCAGACAATCGCATTATGGATCGCCTCTCCAGTGGTCTTGTCCCACACAAGTGTGGTCTCGCGCTGGTTGGTGATGCCGATGGCGGCAACTTCAGCCGCCGTGATCCCTGCCTTCTCAATCGCCCCACGGCAAGTGGAGGCAACAGAGGACCAGATGTCAGACGGATCATGTTCGACCCAACCCGATTGAGGGAAATACTGGGTAAACTCCTCCTGCGCGGTCGCTTTGATGCGCATATCAGCGTCAAAAATGATCGCGCGACTGGATGTCGTGCCTTGGTCGATGGCCAGAATATAGGTCATGATGTCCCCCCGTTTTTCTTTTTGTTTCAAGCCGCCATGAACGCGTCAAGGGCGATGATCTGGTCTTTGCTCAGTCGCAGACCCAGCTTTGAACGGCGCCAGACCACATCTTCCGCCGTGTGGGCGTATTCCTTGACCATCAACCATTTGACCTCGGCCTCGGTCAATGTCGCGCCAAAGTCCTGGCCCAAGTCGGCAGCGGCCTTGGCCTCGCCCAAAATGACCTTCGCTTCGGTGCCATACCCTTTGATTAGACGTAGCGCCCAGCGGTCATCCAAGAACGGGTAGTCCGCTTGCAGGTCTGCCACCATTTGATCGCGCTCTTTGACCTTAAAATCACCCCCCGGCAAGGCCGCATCCGCCGTCCAGGGCTCACCGCCGCCGACAATCGGGATCAGCTTCTTCATCGCGTTCTCAGCCAGTTTGCGGTAGGTCGTGATCTTGCCGCCAAAGATGTTGAGCAAAGGCGCACCATTTTCATCCAGCGACAGCACATAGTCGCGCGTCGCCGCCGTCGCCGATTTCGCGCCGTCATCATAAAGCGGGCGAACGCCCGAATAGGTCCAGACCACGTCATTGCGCGTCACTGGTTTTTCGAAATATTGAGATGCAAAGGCGCAAAGGTAATCCTGCTCTTCATCGGTCGCGTAAGGCTTCTCATGCAGGTTTTCATGCTCCGCATCCGTCGTGCCGATCAGCGTGAAATCCATCTCATAGGGAATGGCAAAGATAATCCGACCATCTTCGCCCTGGAAGAAGTAGCTCTTGTCGTGATCAAACAGCTTTTTGGTCACGATATGGCTGCCACGGACCAGTCGCACGCCCTCGGACGTGTTCAGCCGGGCCACATCGCGGACGATGTTTTCAACCCAAGGGCCGCCGGCGTTGACCAACGCTCGGGCGGTGTGCGTTTGCTGCACACCGTCATGCTCGGTGACCACCTCCCAAACGCCATCGACCCGGGCAGCGCTGACGACCTTCGTCCGGGTCATGATCGTCGCGCCGCGTTCTTCAGCATCGCGCGCATTCAGAACCACGAGCCGCGAATCCTCGATCCAGCAGTCGGAGTATTCATAGGCCCTCTTGAATTTGCCCTTCAGCGGCGCGCCGGTTTCGCGCTTGGTCAGATCAACGACATGGGTGCCCGGCAAGATCTTCCGGCCGCCCAGATTGTCATACATGAAAAGCCCCAGCCGGATCAGCCAGGCGGGCCGCCGCCCCTTCATCCAGGGCATCACGGTCGAAAGCAGCTTAGACGTGGGCGTATCATTCTCGAACCGCATGTCCTGGTGGTAGGGCAGCACAAAACGCATCGGCCAAGAGATATGGGGCATGTTCCTCAGCAATACCTCACGCTCTACCAACGCTTTCTTGACCAGCCCAAACTCAAAGAACTCCAGGTAGCGCAGCCCGCCATGAAAGAGCTTGGTCGAAGCCGAGGATGTGGCCGACCCAAGGTCATTCATCTCGGCCAATGCCACTCTTAGCCCCCGGCCCTGCGCATCACGTGCAATGCCACAGCCGTTGATGCCGCCACCGACAATAAAGATGTCAAAATCCGCGTTCATGTCTCTGCCTCATGTGTTTGGTTGCGGTGTAGCGACAGCGAACGCAAGCGCAAGGCAGTAAGGCCCAAGATGTTCGGGCAAACAGAAACGAATGCCATACGAAACAGTAGAGTATTATATTTTTATGATAACCTGTTTCCATTGTGTTCGCTTAACTTCATAAACGAACACATGGATACCCAAACCCGCTTTACCCATATTCGCGCCCGTGCACAGGCCGAAGGCAAAGTTCTTGCAACCGCGCTTGCGGCAGAGCTTGACGTCGCCGTGCAAACGATCCGCCGCGACCTGCGCCAGCTCTGCGCGGCAGGTCTTTTGGAGCGGATCCACGGCGGCGCTGTCCTGCCCTCTGGCGTCAGCAACATCGGCTATGGCGACCGGCGCGCACTGAATCGGGATGTCAAAATCAGGATCGCGCGACGTGCGGCACAGCTGATCCCTAACAATGCATCGCTCTTCCTCAACATCGGTACGACGACCGAGGCAGTGGCGCACGCCCTGCACGCCCACAGCAACCTGATGGTGGTCACGAACAACCTTAACGTCGCCAATATCCTCGCCAGCAATCCAGGTTGTGATGTGGTGGTGGCGGGCGGCAGCCTGCGCCGCTCCGACGGGGGGCTGGTCGGCGACCTCGCAGCGCTCGCCATCGACCGGTTCAAAGTGGATTTCGCCGTAATCGGCACCTCAGCCATCGACCTCAGCGGTGACCTCCTCGACTTCGACCCCGAAGAGGTGCGCGTCAGCCAACAGGTGATCAAAGCCGCGCGTGCGACAATTCTGGTGGCCGACAGCACAAAGTTCACACGCAAAGCGCCTGTGAAGATCGCATCGCTGGCACAGGTGGATCATTTCGTAACGGATCGGGTGCCGTCTGAGGCTCTGGTCAATTGGTGTGCAGATTGGGAGACGCACCTTGCGCTAATTTAGGGCGTCCCTATTGACCAAGCATAGCCAAGATAATCACAACACCCAGCAAGGCCCAGCCAGGGTGGCGGCCTCGTGTTGCCCAGAAATTCCCAATGGCACCGCAGCCATAGGCAAAAATGACAAAACCGACCGTCAGGCGCCTTTCTGAACCGCTGAATAAAGCGGGGGTCAACACAAGCAACGCACCCGCAGCAATCCAGTAGATCGTGCTGAGCTGAAATACGGCTGCATTCACGCGTGAAAGCACCGGTTTTTCAGCGGTCATGCCACGCAGGACAAACGCGTGACCGAGGTAGCCGTGAAAGAGCGCTATCAAAATACCGCCGATACCGGAAACAAGGAGAAACAGGTCATCCATATCGCTCTCCATACAGTGGTGTATGTTTTCTATCTTCGCCTGTAGCTTCCGTCAATACAGTTGTGTATGGTTTGCGATATGACAAAACAATTGACCAAGACCGACTGGCTGGAATTTGGGCTCAGAACGCTACTTGTCGAAGGACCGACCGCTTTGAAGGCAGACACGCTTGCAAAGAAGCTTAAGGTGTCTCGCGGCAGCTTTTACTGGCACTTCAGGAATCTCGCTGATTTCAAAACGGCGGTGCTGGCACTTTGGCGTGATCGATCAACAACGCAGATCATTGCCGATCTATCAATTGATGACAACGCGCCAGCGCTTGCCACTTTGATCACGCGCGCCTTTGAAAGCCGTGACAAAACGGAAGGGGCAATCCGGGCGTGGGCGCAGCAAGATGGGACTGTGGCCCAAACAGTCGCAGAAGTTGACGGGCTAAGGTTGTCATATATTGCGCGGTTGCTGCAGGCAGAAGGCATCCCAAAGACACAGATCGCAACCCGCGCGCGCCTGCTTTACTGGGCCTATCTTGGCCAACAGGTTTATCATGAAACGCAGCAATCTGCGGAAGACATGCCGGACGTGGGGCATATCCTCGATGTAATCTTGGCCGATACTTAAGCCGTCATGCGGTTTCTCATGGATTGAGACGGGCTCACCCCTTAAACCCCGTCGCCACCACAAATTTCTCTGAACTATCCGACCGCGACGCAGGTGGTTTTACATTCGCCACTTTGGCGAACCGCGCCTTCAGCAGTTTCTGCAAATCTCCCTCGGCCCCGCCTGCCAGTACCTTGGCCACGAAGGTCCCGCCCTCTTCCAGCACGTCGAAGGCAAAGTAAGCCGCGGCCTCGCACAATGCGATGATCCGCAGGTGATCGGTCTGTTTGTGGCCAGAGGCAGAGGCCGCCATATCCGACATTACCACATCTGCCTTGCCACCCAGCCAATTCTTCACTTTTAGATCAGCATCGTCTTCCATAAAATCCAACTGATGGATTTCGGCCCCCGCAATCGGTTCCACCTCTTGCAGATCGACGCCCAGCACATAGCCCTGTGCCTTGCTCTTGCGCTCGCCCAGCGTGTTCGCGCGTTTCACGGCCACCTGCAGCCAGCCACCCGGTGCGCAGCCTAGATCGACAATGCGCGCGCCTGGCACCAGAAAGCGGTATTTGTCGTCCAGTTCCAATATCTTATAGGCAGCGCGGCCGCGGTATCCGTCGGTCTGCGCACGCTTGACGTAAGGATCGTTCAACTGTCGTTGCAACCACTTGGTCGAGCTCAGTTTGCGCCCACGCGCGGTTTTCACTTTGACGGTCAGGTCACGCTGTCCGCGCCCGGATGTGTTCTTTTTGGTGGGTTTCTTGGCCATGGCCCCGCCTATCGCCTAAAACGGCGTGTCTTCCAAGACCCCATGCGCCGACATCTGCGCATAAAGCAGGCCTTCGCGCAGGCCACGGTCCGCCACCGACAAACGGTCCGTTGGCCAGAGCCGCATCAGCGCTTGCAGAATGGCGGAGCCCGACATGATCAGCGCTTGACGGTCCTTTCCAATGCGCGGATCGGCACGCCTGCCGGCGGGACCCAGCGACAGATAGTCCCGGATCACAGTATCAATCTGGTCAGAGGTCATGCGCAGCCCGTCCACCTTGGTCCGGTCATAGCGTTTCAGGCCCAGATGGCTGGCCGCTACGGTTGTAACGGTGCCGCTGGTGCCGATAATCTGGAACCCTTCGCGCGCCTGTGCGGCGGCATAGGGCGAAAATTCTTCCAGGTTTTCTTCAAAAAACCAGCTCATCAATGCAAAGCGGCCTGCGTCATCTTCAACATCAGCAAACTGATCGCGAAGGGTCGCGACGCCCAAGGGCACTGATATCCAATCCACCACTTTCGCCGCGGCAAAGGGACCCGGGTCAGATTTAAACCCTGCATGCAGGCGCATAATGGCACGCGGACGTTCACGCTTGGGCACATGCGTCAGATCGATCCACACCAGCTCGGTCGAGCCTCCGCCGATATCAACCACAAGCAATTGTTCGGTATTTACGCTGACCAATGGCGCGCAGGAAATGACGGCAAGCCGTGCCTCTTCTTCTGGCTGAATGATCTCTAGCTTCAGCCCGGTTTCACGCCGCACCTGTGCCACGAAATTTTCGCCGTTCAGCGCACGCCGGCAGGCCTCTGTTGCGACAAGGCGCATATGAGACACCCCGTGACGCTTTAGCTTTTCGCGGCAGATACGCATCGCAGCAATGGTGCGGTTCATCGATGCGCGCGACAACCGACCACTGTTTTCCAGCCCGGCACCCAGTTGCACCGACTTTGAAAAACTATCGACCACATGGAATTGACTGCCCTTGGGTTGGGCAATCAGCATGCGGCAACTGTTCGTTCCTAAATCCAATGCGGCATAAAGATCCGCAGGATCAGGTTGTTTTGGCGCGGGGGTCTCGACCGCTTTGGGGAACGCGCCCGCACCTTTGGGACGCTTGGGCGCCATCACTACGCCCTCCATTTCGTGTTGCTATCAAGCTAGGGCCGGAAACGTTTTTGCACAAGTCTTGTGATGGTTGCTTTCAAAACCTTTATGCATGGAATGAGGTTTCGCACGGCTATTCCGTGGCGCCGACATACGTTAGCAATGCGTGCAGTCGCTGCGAGGCTCTGCGATGTCGAAAACCGACATTGGGCGGGACTGGGCGGTGATAGAACGAAGACAAGAGGAACAAGAGGAATCACTCATGGCCGACGTTACCATCGTCTATTGGCGCGATATGCCAGCTCAGGTCATTGTGGGCCGTGGCCGTCGTGGCGTGAAATTGCCTTTGCCGGAACGGTTTGAACAGGCGATTGACCGTGCCGCGATGAAGTCAGGCGCGGCAGAGTCTGACGACTACATGGCCGGTTTTCGCAAGGCCGATCCCATTCCCGTTGATGGCAGTGATCAAGAGGCGGCAGAGGCCACAGTCGCCAATATTGATGCTGAATATGATGTCGCGCGGATCAAGGCGCTTATCGCCAATGATGGTTGGGCTTGACCGCCCCGCCCCCTTCCCCATTTGATGCCTTTCGGAGGTCGCTTATGTCCTTGCTTTCATTTCGTAAAACCAAAGATGCCCCAGAGGTGACGGTGAACCCAGAGATGGAGGCTTTTCTGAAGGATTACTCCATCGAGGTGATGCCGCGCACCGCCGAAAAGGTCGACGATTTCCGCGACCTGCTGCCCGCAGGCACCCGCGTCTATATTGCCCATATCGAAGGGACGCCGATAGAAGACATGGTCGCGACTGCGAAACGTCTGTCGGCGGACGGCTACAACGTCATGCCCCACTTCCCAGCGCGGATTATCAAGGATGAGGCCGCACTCGCCGATTGGATCGCCCGCTATCAAGGCGAAGCGGGGGTTGAGCAAGCGCTGCTGCTGGCCGGTGGCGTGGACAAACCGCAGGGTGACTATCATTCGTCCATGCAGCTGCTGGAAAGCGGGCTGTTTGATAAGGCGGGCTTCAAGCGGCTGCATGTCGCCGGCCACCCCGAAGGCAACCGCGATATCGACAAGGACGGGACTGATAAGTTGGTGATGGACGCGCTGCAGTGGAAGCAACGTTTCAACGACACAACAGACGCCGAGATGGCGCTGGCCACGCAGTTTGCCTTTGAAGCCAAGCCGATCATCGCCTGGGCTGATGCGATCAAAGAGGCAGGCATCACCCTGCCAATCCATATCGGCATCGCAGGTCCGGCCAAGCTGCAAACGATGATCAAATTCGCCATCGCTTGCGGCGTTGGCCCTTCACTTAAAGTGCTGCAAAAACGTGCCAAGGATGTCAGCAAACTGCTGCTGCCGTTCGAGCCGACAGAGGTGCTGACCGATCTGGCCGCCCACAAAGCCGCCAACCCCGATTTCAATATCACCAATGTCCACTTCTTCCCCCTTGGCGGCATCAAGACCAACGCCAACTGGGCCATCGCAAACGGTGGTGCCTCTGCCGTTCCCGCCTCTCAATCCTAAGGACCCGAAATGACACGCACGATTGTCGAATCGAAAACCAAGACTGCTATCATCGGGTTCGACCAGCCCTTTTGCGTGATCGGTGAGCGGATCAACCCCACGGGGCGCAAAATCCTCGCCGAAGAGTTGGAGCGTGGTGATTTTAGCCGCGTTGAGGCTGATGCACTGGCGCAGGTTGCGGCAGGAGCAAACGTCCTCGACATCAATTCCGGCGCTGTCTTTTCCAACAAGATGGCCGAAGACCCACGTTATGCCGACAACAACTTTGTCGAGCCACCGCTGATGAAGGAAATGGTAGAGCGCGTGCAGGCGATCACCGACATTCCGCTGTGCATCGACAGCTCTGTTCCCGGCGCTTTGGAAAACGGCCTTGCCGCTGCCGAAGGCCGCCCCCTGCTGAACTCAGTCACTGGTGAAGAAGAACGCCTCGAACTCGTTTTGCCGCTCGTAAAGAAATACAATGTGCCGGTCGTTGCGATCTCGAACGATGACACCGGGATTTCTGAAGACCCCGACGTCCGCTTTGCAGTCGCCAAAAAAATCGTCGAACGCGCTGCAGACTTCGGCATTCCCGCCCATGACATCGTGGTTGACCCGCTGGTCATGCCCATCGGTGCGATGGGCACCGCGGGCTTGCAGGTCTTCACCCTCGTCCGTCGCCTGCGCGAGGAATTGGGCGTGAACACCACCTGCGGTGCCTCTAACATCAGCTTTGGTTTGCCCAACCGCCACGGGATCAATAACGCCTTCCTGCCGATGGCAATGACCGCGGGCATGACATCGGCCATCATGAACCCAGTTGCTCTGCCCGTTGGCCCCAAGAAGATTGCCGAGAAAAAGGCCGAGGTCGCAGCCGCAGGCGTGATCCTACCCGAGGGCATGGATGACGAAACCTTTGTCACGCTTTTCGGGATGGGGTCTACCAAGCCACGTGCGGGCAAGGAAATGGAAGCAATCCGCGCGGCCAACTTCCTGACCGACAATGACGCATCCGGCAACGAATGGATCAAGTTCAACCGCACCCCTGCCAAACCCGGCGAAGGGCGCGCACGCACCGGGCGTCGCCGCCGCGCCTAAGCTTTTACGCGCGCGGCCAACCCGCGCAAAGCACCGTTCAGCACGGCCATATCACCACCCACGCCAAGGAAGGTCACACCTTTCTCGGCGTATTCCTTAAACCGGTTCTCATCAAAAGTAATGATCCCTGCGATCTTGCCCGCCGCCACGGTGCGCGCGATCAGATGGTCAATCGCCGCCTCGACCTCTGGGTGGTCCGGCTGTCCGGGATAACCCATATCGGCCGACAGGTCCGCAGGGCCGACAAAGATGCCATCGACCCCCTCTGTCGCGGCAATCGCATCGATATTCGCAACCGCTGCTGCACTTTCGGCCTGCACCAGCAGACACATCTGCGCATTGGCTGTATGGGAGTAATCACCCACTGATCCCCAGCCTGTCGCGCGCGCTAGAACAGCGCCCATCCCACGGTTGCCCGCAGGCGGATAGCGCATCGCCTGTGCCATTGCTTGGGCCGTTGCGGCATCATCAACCATCGGGACCAGCACGGTCTGACAGCCGAGATCCAAAACCTGTTTGACCATCCAGGCCTCTGCATTGGCGATACGCACGATGGGCGGTGTGCCACTGATCGCGAGGGCCTGTAGCTGCGACAACATCTCAGATACTGTGTTCGGCCCATGTTCACCATCAATCAGGCACCAGTCGAACCCGGCATTGCCTGCAAGCTCTGCCAAGACAGGCGCGCCAGAAGTCAACCAGATGCCATGCTGCACCTGCCCCGCCATCAGCGCTGTCATGAGTTTGTTTTCGGGTGTTTGCATCACGGCATCTCCAAGTAAAATCGCGCCGATGCGAACACATCGGCGCGATATGCGCAACGCGTTAAGCTGGGGAGGAACCCGCTAACGGTAGTAAAGTGACTGTCCGTTGTGGAATATCTGCACCTTTTCAGGGGCCGCCGCCATACGCACGGATTTGCCGCGCAGATCAGCGTGGATGCCGGGCAGTTTGCCGATCACTGCGTCATTATCGCCAACTTTGTCGAAGTAGAGCAAGGTGACCTCTCCCAAAGCCTCGGTGATGTTGACCTTACCTTCAAATGCAAAATCATCGCCCGTTGTTTCGATCATATCCTCTGGGCGAATACCAATGTTGACCTTCAGACCGCTGTCAGATGCTTGCGTCGGCACAGCCGATTTCGCAAAACCTCCTGCATCGAGTTTCACTGTCGTCTGCTCACCGGTTTCCACAATGACACCCGACAACAGGTTCATGGCAGGTGAGCCGATGAACTGCGCCACGAATTCATTTTCAGGGCGCTCATAAAGCTCGAGCGGCGTGCCGACCTGCGCGATGCCTTTGTTTGCTAGCACGACAATCCGGCTGGCCAATGTCATGGCTTCGACCTGGTCGTGTGTCACATAGATCATGGTGCTTTCGGGCATCGACTCTTTCAGCTGCGCGATCTCGATCCGGGTCGCAACGCGCAAGGCCGCATCAAGGTTCGAGAGCGGTTCATCAAAGAGGTACACCTTCGGATCCCGCACAATCGACCGGCCAATCGCGACGCGCTGGCGCTGACCACCCGATAGCGCTTTGGGCAGCCGATCAAGGTATTCATCCAGTTGCAAGATTTTGGCAGCGCGGTTCACGGCTTCATCAATCTCGGCGGGGGATTTCTTGGCCAGTTTCAGCGCAAAAGACATATTATCACGCACCGTCATATGCGGATAAAGCGCGTAGGATTGGAACACCATCGCAATGCCACGCTGGGCGGGGGGCACATCGTTGACCAAGGTCCCGTCGATCTCAAGCGTGCCGCCAGTGATCTTTTCCAGCCCTGCAATCATGCGCAGCAACGTTGATTTCCCGCAGCCGGAGGGCCCAACAAAGACGATCAGCTCGCCCTGTTTGATATCGAGGTTGATGTTCTTCAGAACATCAACAGTCCCCCCATAGGTTTTGGCGACATCCTTTAGTAACAGATCAGCCATGTCTCACTCCCCTTAAATTCATGACTTCAGCGCGAGGCACACCTGCCACGGCCCAAGGTGCAGTCTTCCGTCTGCAGATGTATGTGCGCTGCCCAACTCGGCACCGATTGGTGTCCAGCTCCCCGCGGGCAGATCGAAATCAGATGGTGTTTCACTCACATTGAAGGCGCAAAAGATCGTCTGCGCGCCGTCAGTACGGGTGAAGTAAACAACGTCGCCTTTGGCTTTCACGCCGTCATGGTTTCCAACGCTCAAGGCCGGATGCGCATGGCGGAAAGAAATAGCCTTGCGATAGTGATGCAGAAGCGCGCCGGGCTCGTCCTCTTGTGCTGCTGCCGACATATGCAGATGCTCGGTCGCGACGGGCAGCCAAGGCTTGCCAGCGGTGAAACCGCCGTTCTGGTTGCTTTGCTCCCAGACGATCGGTGTACGGCAACCATCTCGGCCTTTGAACTCTGGCCAGAACTCGATTCCATAGGGATCTTGCAGGTCTTCAAAGGCGACATCAGCCTCTGGCAATCCCAGCTCTTCGCCTTGATAAAGACAGACGGAACCGCGCAAGCACATGATCAGCGTGGCAAACATGCGCTGTGCCGCAGGCGGCAGGTCCCAGCGCGAGGCATGTCGCATCACATCGTGGTTCGAAAAGGCCCAGCAAGCCCAACCATCGGCAGCCACATCATCGACCCGCGCCATCACCTCTTTGATGCGGGCGGCGGTTGGTTGATCTTTCGACAGGAATTCAAACGCGTAACACATCTGCATCAGATCATCGCCAGCGGTATATTGGCCCATGATCTCCAGCCCTTTTTGGGCATCGCCCACCTCGCCCACGGCGGCGGCGCCATAGGGTTCCATCACCGCCCGAAGCTTGCGCAGGAAGTCGAGGTTCTCTGGCTGGTTTTTGGAATAAAGATGTTCTTGGTGGTTATAGGGGTTCACCGATGGCGCAATTGTCGCGTTCCGCTTTTCGGGCGGCAAAGCGGGGTTGTCGCGCAGCTGCGCATCATGGGTGTAGAAATTGATCGTATCCAGACGGAAGCCATCACAGCCCCGGTTCAACCAGAAGCGCGCGACATCCAGAAGCGCATCCTGCACCTGCGGTTCATGGAAGTTCAGGTCCGGCTGGGACACAAGGAAGTTGTGCAGATAGTACTGTTCGCGCCGCGCATCCCATTGCCATGCGGACCCACCAAAGATGGACAGCCAGTTGTTGGGTGGCGTGCCATCGGGCTTGGGGTCTGCCCAGACGTACCAATTGGCTTTGTCATTGTCGCGATTGGCACGGCTTTCGCCAAACCAAGCATGCTGATCACTTGTGTGGCTCAGCACCAGATCGATCATCACGCGGATGCCAAGGCGGTGCGCGGTCTCCACCACTGCATCAAAATCAGCCAGTGATCCAAACATCGGGTCAACGTCACAATAATCGCTCACGTCATAGCCAAAGTCCTTCATCGGCGACATGAAGAAGGGCGAAATCCAGATCGCATCGACACCAAGCGAGGCGATGTAGGGTAACCGCTGCACGATCCCCAATAGGTCACCAATCCCATCGCCATTGCTGTCCTGAAAGCTGCGCGGATAGATCTGATAGATCACCGCGCCGCGCCACCAGTCTTTGTCGATGGCCATTTCAGTGTTGGAGGCAAGCGCCGTCGTCATTCTTGTTCGTCCTGTCGTTGTCGCAGTCCCGGGCTTGACCCGGGACCTCGGGTTCATGTGTGAGGTCCCGGGTCAAGCCCGGGACTGCGTTTCGCTTTACTTGACCGAGCCTGCCAGTAGACCCCGCACCAGATACTTCTGCATTGCAAAGAACACCGCCAGCGGCACTGCGATCGACACGAAGGCCGAGGTGGCAAGGATTTCCCAATCACCACCGCGTGTCCCCAGCAGTTCTACGATCTGCTTGGTCATAACGGTCGTCTGGCCAGAGGCATCAATCAGGAACACAAGTGCGACCAGCAGATCATTCCACGTCCACAGGAACTGGAAGATCGCAAATGACGCGAGTGCGGGGAAGCTGAGCGGCAGGATGATCTTGGTAAAGATCTGGAAATCCGTCGCGCCATCGACCTTGGCGTTCTCGATGATATCGCGCGGCAGGCCAACCATATAGTTGCGCAGCAGGTAGATCGCCAAAGGCAGACCAAAGCCGGTATGGGCCAGCCAGACCCCCAGATATCCTTTCCCAATCCCAATCGCATTATGCAGCGACAAGAGCGGGATCAGCGCCAGTTGCAGGGGGACCACCAACAAGCCAACAATGACCGCGATCAATATCGCCCTGCCCGGAAAATCCATCCAGGCCAGCGCATAGGCTGCGAAAGCCGCAATGAGGATCGGAATGATCGTCGCGGGGATCACCACAGTCAGCGTGTTAAAGAACGCTTTCGCCATCCCTTCGGAATTGTTTTCATCGAACAAAACGAAATTGTAGTTCTGCATCGAAAAATCGGGCGGTGTGACGACATCTAGAAAGACACGCTGCGCGCGTCCGCTGATCTGATCATCATTTCCTTCCCAGACATAGGCACCATCGGCCTGCAGCGTGAGGGTTTCACCATCACCCAAATCGGCAGTGGCCCCGGTTTCGAACTCTCCCAACCGGCGGCTAGAGGTGCCCCAGGCGTTCAACTCGCCTTCAAATTCGGCACCGTCAAAGATATTGCCTTCCACCATAAAGCGCCCACCCCCCAGATCGACACGGTTGTCATCGGGGTCTGCCACACGAATTTGCATCGTCTGTTCGGCGGGGAACAAGGCCGACCACCAGCCCGAGGCGGTAATCTGATCGCCCGTCCGGAAGGACGAAATGAACAGGCCAAGTGTCGGAAACAGCCAAAGTGCGACCAGCGCTATGACCGAGATATTCAATGCCCAAACGACTGCGGGCTTTCTTCCTGCCATCGCATCCATCACTGCATCTCCTTCCGGGCGTTATAGACGTTCCAGACCAGGATCGGCGTCACCATCAGCATGATGATCATGGCCGAGGCAGAGCCCATACCCCAGTCGTTCGCGCGGAACAGTTTGTCGTACATGTAATTGGCCATGACCTGCGTTTCCCACTGACCGTTGGTCATCGCAAACACGATGTCAAAGACCTTGAGGGTGGCGATGGTGATGGTTGTCCAGACCACAACAATGGTGGACATGATCTGCGGGATCTTGATCTTGAAGAAAATCTGGAACGGGTTCGCGCCATCAATGATGGCTGCCTCAACCGTTTCTTCAGGGATACCGCGCAGCGCGGCAGACAGGATCACCATGGCAAAACCTGTCTGAATCCAGATCAGCACGGCCATCAGGAAGAAGTTGTTCCAGAAGGGGATTTGCAGCCATTGCTGCGGTTCCGCCCCGCCAAAGGTCAGGTAGAGGTGGTTTAAAATACCGATCTGCGCCACATCTTCGGGACGGGCCTCATAGATCAGTTTAAAGATCACGGCCGCGCCCACAAAGGAAATCGCCATCGGCATAAACACGATGGATTTGGCGATATTACCCCAGCTCAGACGGTCGGTCAGCTGGGCCGCCAATAGGCCAAAGGCAGTTGAGGCCGCGGGCACCACGACCAGCCACAACACGTTATTGCGCAGGGCTTCCATGAATTTTGGCTCTGCAAACATTTTCGTGTAATTGTCGAAGCCGACAAAGGCGTATTCATTGCCCGGCAGACGCTCAAGAAAACTCAGGCGCAGCGTGGCGAAGACGGGGTATGCGAGGTATAGACCAAGCGCCAGCAAAGCAGGCATCAAGAACAACCAAGGCCGGATTTGATTGGCGCGGTTGATGTTGCGGCCGGCATTCGGGCCTTCCGCCTTGAACAGGACCTTATCAAGAAACAGGTTCGCCCCGTAGAAGTAGCCGACGCAACCGCCCACCCCGATAATGATCGTAATCAATCCTTGAATTGCCGGATTCATAGCGCCCTCCCCTTCGCGATGTCTCTCTTACGGCTATCCCGCCGCGCAGGTCAGGTCGGACGGCGGACCGTCCGACCCAATTTTCACAGCAATCCGCGGATTACTTCAGCGCGTCCCAGCTATCCTGAATGGCACCGGTGACTTCTTCAGCGGATGCACCGCCAACATAGTCAACCATGCCAGTCCAGAAGGAACCCGCACCAACGGCGCCCGGCATCAGGTCAGATGCGTCAAAGCGGAAGGTTGTGGCGTTCAGCAGGATTTCACCCTGACCACGCAGGCTGGCGTCACCATAGGTGTCGATATTCACGCCAGAGTGTGGTGTGAGGAAGCCGGTTTGCGCCATCATCACCTCATGCGCGATGGGCTGCTGCAGAAACTCCATGAAGGCCATTGTCGCGTCAGACGCACTGGTCACAGCCATCAAAGTACCGCCGCCCAGAACCGGGTTACCCAGGTCTTTGCCAGCAAATGATGGGAAGTAGAAGAAGTCTGCATCTGTGCCCAGCTCTGTCCCTTCTGGGAAGAACGCAGGCGCGAAAGACGCTTGACGGTGCATGTAGCACTGCGGCGGGGATGAGAACATACCCGTCGGGCTGTCACGGAAATCGGTTGAGCCGACCGCCGCGGCACCACCAGCGACCATATCGTCATTCTTGGCGAACATACCGAATGTTTCGACCGCTTCGATCACTTTTGGATCGTTGAATGGGATCTCATTGGAAACCCACTGGTCGTAAACCGAAGGTTCTTGCGTGCGCAGCATAATGTCCTCGACCCAGTCGGTTGCAGGCCACCCTGTTGCGGCACCTGACCCCAGACCGATGCACCATGGTGTCTCACCATCTGCGATCATCTGTTCGGACAGCGCGATCAGGTCTTCCATGGTTTCTGGCACGTCGTAGCCCGCATCTTCAAAGTTCTCTGGTACATACCAGACCAGTGATTTCACGTTCACATTGTAGAAGAAGCCATAGAACTGGTCGGCGCCGCTTGCATCTGCATATGTGCCCAGATCAACCCAAGATTGGCCGGCTGCGTAATTGTCAGCGACCCAAGCGCCCATGTCGTCACCCAAAGGTGTCAGCAAACCCTGTGCAGCCATGTTGGCGGCCAGACCGGGCTGTGGGAACACGGCGATGTTCGGGGCAGAGCCTGCCTCTGCATCGATCACGATCTGCTGCTCAAACCCGTCAGACCCTGTGTAGGTCACATTCGCACCGGTCGCATCGGTGAAATAGGCCACCATTGAACGGAAGATGTCGTCTTCAGGGGCCAGCCAAGGTCCAAAGATTGTGACGTCCTGACCGCTGAGGTCCGGCGCGCTTTCGGCCCAAGCATTGTAGCTATCCCAGCTGAAATCACCCTCGCCCGGCGTGAACGGAAGATGGCCATCGGCATTTGCCGCAACAGCAGACAAAGCAACCGCTGCCACGCTGGCATACAGTTTCGTTTTCATTAATTTTCCTCCCAATCGCGCCGTTGTGGCGCGTAACTTATTGCGCACTTGCGTGCTGTCGTTCCCGAACGCGTTTTGGAATCATATCCCCCAAAGCGCTTTGGATTTCCCTACACTCAGCCAAGTTCACGCATCTGTCAATACAGCGATGTTAGCGCTAAAAATTTTCTTGGAATCCTCAAAAATCATGCTAGTCAATCAAGGCCTTTGGCGCAAAATATCTGCGGCAACGGCACGGAATTTTTGACTAATAGCGCTTTGAAAGTGCCCGCTGACCCAATGAATTTAAAAGAACTTTCGCAGAATCTGGGCCTCAGCCAAACCACCGTCAGCCGTGCGCTGAACGGCTACCCAGAGGTTAGCCCATCGACCCGGCGACGGGTCGAAGAAGCCGCGCGCACATTCAATTACAGCCCTTCAACACGGGCCAAAGGGCTTGCAACCGGACAGGCGCTGGCCATTGGCCATGTGATTCCACTGTCCAGCAAACATGAGATGGTGAACCCCATTTTCGGCGACTTTATCGCCGGCGCGGGCGAGACGTATTCGCGGCATGGATATGAAATGATTCTGTCGATCGTGGATGACGCCAGTGAGCGGCGGGTTTACGAAGGGTTGAAGTCGCGGCGTGCTGTTGACGGCGTGGTGGTGCATGGGCCGCGTATGGATGACCCGCGGATCGGGTTGTTGCATGGGCTGGACCTGCCATTCGCCGTGCATGGCCGTGCATCAGGCTATGATCAGCCCTACGCGTGGTTGGATGTGAACAACCGCAGCGCGTTCAAACGGGCAACGGATTTTCTGTTTGATCTGGGGCATCGCCGGATCGCCTTGGTCAACGGGTTGGAAATCATGGATTTTGCCCACCGCAGGCGCGACGGATACGCAGCCTCTTTGACCGATCACGGTGTTGATCTGGACCCTGCCCTGATGCGTTCGGGCGAAATGACAGAAGTCTTCGGTTATGAATGCACCCGGGATATGCTGAACAGCGATGATGCACCCACGGCGATCCTGTGTTCCTCACTTATCTCGGCTTTGGGTGTGCGCCGCGCCATCGAAGAAAAAGGGCTGGTCATGGGCAAAGATGTCTCTGTCATCACCCATGATGACGCCCTGTCTTACCTTCAGAACGGCAGCGATGTCCCGATTTTTACCGCCACGCGATCGTCGGTGCGCGAGGCAGGCCGCAGGCTGGCCGAGATGCTGCTGACGGCTATCGCCAACCCGGCAATGCCACCACAAACACAATTGCTCGAAGCTGAGCTCATGGTCGGATCATCAACCGGGCCTGCCCCGCGAAAGGACTAATATGGATTTCAAACGATCCGATTTCCCCGAAAGTTTTCTTTTTGGGGCCGCAACCGCTGCTTACCAGATCGAAGGGCATCAGTTCGGTGGCGCAGGCCCAACCCATTGGGATACATTCGCCGCAGGCCCCGGCAACGTCGTGCGGGCCGAGGATGGCGCGGTGGCCTGCGATCACTATCATCGCTTTGCCGAAGACCTTGATCTGCTCAAAGACGCAGGTATGGATGCATATCGTTTTTCTACCTCCTGGGCGCGGGTCATGCCGGATGGGCGCACGCCCAATACAGAAGGTTTGGACTATTACGACCGGCTGGTTGACGCGATGTTGGAGCGTGGCTTGAAACCCTTTCAAACGCTTTATCATTGGGAACTGCCTGCCGCATTAGCCGATAAGGGCGGCTGGATGAACCGTGACACCTGCCATTACTTTGGCGAGTTCACGGATGTCATCACCGACCGCATCGGCGACCGAGTGGCGGCAATTGCCACCATCAATGAACCCTGGTGCATTTCTTACCTGTCGCATTTTCTGGGGCATCACGCGCCGGGCCTGAAAGACATCCGTGCCACGGCCCGCGCGATGCACCACATCAACCTTGCCCATGGCATCGGCATGACGCGCCTGCGCGCAAAGGGTATGGCAAACTGCGGCATTGTGCTTAACTTTGATCACACCGAGCCGCAGTATGACAGCCCCAGCGCCGTTCAAGCCGCCACCACATGGGACGCGATCATGAACCGCTGGTTTATTGAAGCGATCACAAAAGGCACCTACCCGGCCGAGGCTTTGGCCGGGCTTGCCCCCCATATGCCCGCAGGCTGGGAAGATGACATGGGCCAGATCAGCCAACGTATCGACTACCTTGGCGTGAATTACTACACCCGGCACAAGATCACCGCCAATGAAACCGGCGTCTGGCCACATCTCACATCGGCAGAGGGACCTGGCGACAAAACCCAGATGGGCTGGGAAATCTACCCAGACGGGCTGCTGTCATTCCTAACGCGCCTGTCGCGGGACTATATCGGCGACATGCCCATCTATGTCACCGAGAACGGCATGGCCTGGGATGACCGTGTAGAAAACGGTGCGGTCTATGACCCAGAGCGGACACAGTTTGTATCTGACCATATTGCGGCCGCCAAAAAGGCCATCGACGAAGGTGCGAATGTGCAGGGGTTTTTCTATTGGTCATTGTTGGATAATTACGAATGGGCCTTTGGCTATGAAAAGCGTTTTGGGATGATTCACGTGGACTTTGAGACCTTGAAGCGGACACCCAAAGCATCTTATCACGCCCTCAAAGCAGCGATCGCGCGGTAAGGACTGCGATGGAACATCCTAAAAATACCTATGCCATTGTCGCCGATATCGGCGGCACCAACACCCGCGTAGCCTTGGCCGACGGACGACGGATCATCGAAGGCACAATCCGGCGCTATCGGAACAGCGAATTTCCCGGGCTTGAAACAGTTCTGACCCGCTATATCGCCGATGAAGGTGGAGTGGATCCGATTGCGGCTTGTGTGGCTGTTGCCGGCCCCGTGCGCGATGGGCAAGCCACGATGACCAACCTAGATTGGACCATCGACAAGAACACGCTGGCGCGCGCAACCAAGGCCGAAAAGGTGGCGATCCTGAATGACTTGCAAGCGCAGGGTCATGCGTTGGGGCATATTGATGCCGCCAATATCCGCACCATCCTGTCCGGGCCTGATGCCAGTGCAAATGCAGCCAAACTGGTTGTCGGCGTTGGCACCGGGTTTAACGCGGCACCGGTCTATGATCTGGCCCAGGGCCGCATTGTGACCCCATCCGAAAGCGGGCATGCCAATCTGCCGATCCGCAATGAGATGGAGCTGCGCTTGTGCCAATTCGTGTCCACAGCACATGGTTTTCCCGCCGTCGAAGACGTGCTGTCAGGCCGCGGCCTTGAACGGGCCTATGCGTTTTTGGGGCAAGAGGCAGGTGACCCGCGCGAATGTGCCGCCCAGGATATCATGGCGGCCTGCGCTGATGGGTCCGACCCGCGCGCGGTTTCGGCGGCACAGCTGTTTACACGCATTCTGGGAACG
>JBCAZI010000020.1:0-40666 GCA_038533095.1 Pseudomonadota bacterium | reverse complement strand
GCGCGAGGGGGCGACCGGGTTTCATTGCGATCCGACACAACGCGAATGATCCGGTGTTTTCCAGCAAGGCGGACATGTGATCTTCGTCGCCCGCAGAGGCCCCGCCGGAGGATAGGATGACGTCGCATTGGGCGGCGGCATGATCGAGCGTGCCGCGCAGCGTGTCGCGGTCGTCTGGCGCGCGGCCAAGGTCGATCACATCATATCCCCAGCTTGCCACCAAGGCAGAGAGCATTGGGCGGTTGGCATCATAGATGTCGCCTGCGCCTGCCACATCGCCGGGCTCGCGCAATTCGTCCCCTGTGGACAGGACGCCCACCTTCAGCACCTTGTGCACGCTGACCGTGCCAACGCCCGCTGCGGCAAGCATGCCCAGATCCGCTGGGGTGATTTTACGCCCCTTTTGCAGGATGACCTGTCCGGCCTGCATATCCTCGCCCGCGTTGCGTGCGTTGGCCCCTTGTTTCAGGGGGCCGTGAAAGCTGACCTCTTGGTCAGTGGCGCTGACGTCCTCTTGCAGGACAACGGTATCAACACCATCCGGCAGATTGGCCCCGGTCAAGATGCGGATCGCATGGCGCGGTGGCACCCTGCCCTGATATGGCGCGCCGGCCGCCGCGCGCCCTGCGATCAGCGTCAAACGGTTGACGCCCGCGGGCGCAGGCCCCGCAAAGCCATAGCCGTCAACGGCGGCATTCGGGGCGGGTGGGTGTGACCTTGCTGCCGTCACATCCTGCGCCAGAAAGCGGTTTGCCGCCTGTTGCAATGGGATCTGCTCAGTGCTGGTCACGCAGGTCAACGCATCCCGCAGATGTTGATGGGCGTCATCAACAGGGGTCCAATGCGCGCCTTGCGGCATCGCAAAACAATCGTTTTTCAGCGGTGGCGGCGCAGGTGAGAGCGCGTTGCGCAGTATATCGGCCTGGCCCGCGCCCAAAACCCAGCCTTCGGACGTGGCATCCACATTCATCAACGCAGCTAAATCTGCGGGTGACAGGGCCGAAAAGGCACGCGCGTAAAGTGTAACCTGCGCTGCGTCTTTGATGGGATGGGGGTCGGCTGCAATAAGATCGGGGAGCAGTGAAAAGTAGGTCTCGGCCAGGACAATCTGCGCATCGGGTGCCTGAAATGGCCAGACCGAAACAGCGTTGTCAAAGCGACGGCGCAGCCGCGCCAAGACAGGAAGCCCCATGATGACCTGCCCGCCAACAGCCCCCGCACCCGCCAGTTGCCAAGGCGAAAAGCTGCCGGGGATGGCGATGTCGGCGGCACGTTTTTCGGCCAACCCATGGTCAGTCGTTCGTGCCAGACCCTTGCGTGGCAGATTCGGAATGTCGCGGTTTGGCAGCCCATTGCCCCAGAAAGGCCCGGTGCCGGGGAAGAGCGCGTTGATCTCGCCCGCCAGATCGAAACGGTTGTTGGATTTCGGGTCATCTTGCACACGGGCTTCGAACCAGTCCCAGAGTGCAAGCGTGTCCTCTGAGCCGACCAATCGCGTGGCAAGGCCAGCGGGGTAGGCAAAACAAAGGTCAAAGCCCACCAAGACGCGGTGCCCCTCTGATTGCAGCTTGGCCAGGGTCTTGGTCAACCATTCTTCGGCCAGTTGCCGGTTGCGTAGATAGATAGGCTCTTCCGCGATGCCTGCGCTGGCGATGCAGACCCAGATCGAGTCTTTTGTCGGGCGCGCCGGGCGTTCATTGCCACCGGACCAGTCGACCATGATGACCTTGTCAAATGTCAAAGGCCCACCTCTGACAGGATGAAATCGGCGATGGCTTTGGTGTCGTTCAGATCAAAGTGGGGTTGCGCGACATTCAGCGCGCAATCGCTGGCAACGGCTCTGATCGTCGGATCGTCATGCGCGATGATCGGGTGGTTGGTTTCGGCGCGATAGGCCTCGATCTTGGGGTGTTTGTCGCGCTTGTAGCCTTCGACCAGAACCAGATCGACGGGGTCGAGTTGTTGAAGAAGGTCGGCGAGCGGCACCTCGTCATTATCCCGCAGTTCGGTCATCAGCGCCCAGCGGGTGCGCGATGACAACAGCACCTGATGCGCACCTGCGTGCCGATGGCGATAGCTGTCTTTGCCGGGATGATCGACGTCGAATGTGTGATGCGCATGTTTGAGAGTCGACACGGTCAGGCCACGCCCTGTTATCTCGGTCACCAGCCGTTCCATCAGACCGGTTTTACCTGCATTCTTATAGCCCGTGATCCCGTAAATTTTCATAGCATGCTCTCTGCCTGTTCCAGATCATCGGGCGTGTTCACGTTGAAAAAGGCCGCATCGTCGGGGAAATGCGCTGTCGTGCCGCCGTGTTTGTCGGTCCAGAGCACGACTTTGCGCAAGCCGTCGTTCAGCGCCGCGCGCAGGTCATCGCGCAAGGATGTGGGCCATAGCCCGAAGGTGGGGTGCCGACCATCGGGGGTGCGGGCGAGGGCGATATCTATGCCCGCGTCCTCGGCGGCCTGCAGCAGTTGCGGGACGAGATCGCAGGGGAAGAAGGGGGTGTCGGCAGCGGCGGTGATGATATGGGTCGCATCTTTCGTCGCGGCCCAATCAAGGCCGGCCAGAACACCAGACAAAGGCCCCGCAAAACCGGGGATACTGTCGGGCAGGACGGGCAAGTTGAAGTCGGCAAACCGTTCGGGATCGCCATTGGCGTTGAGCGCAAGTTCCGCGACCTGCGGTTCCAACCGCGCGATGACGTGTGAGATGATCGTGCCTTGTCCCAAAGGCAGCAGGCCCTTGTCTCCGCCGCCCATGCGGGTGGCTTGGCCGCCTGCGAGGATGACACCGAGCGGTTGTTTCATTGAGAGACCTGTCCGTATGGTGAGCGCGGGAGCCTCCGGCGGGAGTTTTTTTGCCAAGATGAAGATGGGGTCATTTGGCGGCCTTGCGTGCGGACTTGCGGGGTTCATCTGCGATCTGTGCGGGGTCAGCGTCGCGGATCAGGCGATGTTCCCCTGCGAGGCAGACGAAGCGTTGTCCTTTCATGCGTCCAATCAGTGTAAGACCAACCTGGTTTGCGATCTCGACCCCCCAAGCGGTGAAACCTGAGCGGGAGGCAAGAACGGGGATACCCATCATAGCCGTCTTGATCACCATTTCAGAGGTTAGGCGACCTGTCGTGTAGAGGGTTTTGTCTGTGGCACTGACCCCTTCTGACAGCATCCATCCGGCAATTTTATCGACGGCGTTATGGCGCCCCACGTCTTCCATATAGACCAGCGGGCGGTCGCCTTGGCACAGCACCGTGCCATGGATCGCCCCGGCCTCTAGATAAAGCGAGGGGGTGCGGTTGATCGTGGCGGCCAATGCATAGAGGTCAGAGGTCCGCACTTGCGTCTTGGGCAGGGTGACATCGGCAAGCCCTTCCATCATGTCGCCGAAGACCGTGCCGACAGCACAGCCGCTGGTGCGTGTCTTTTTCTTGAGTTTATCCTCATAGGTCGTTTGTGCGGCGGTGCGGACGACCACGGTTTCAAGCTCTTCGTCGTAATCGACCCCATTGATCACGTCCGTTTCATGCAGCATCCCTTGGTTGCGCAGAAAGCCAAGCGCCAGATACGCGGGGTAGTCGCCGATGGTCATGGCAGTGACGATTTCCTGACCGTTCAGAAAGATCGTGAGCGGGCGCTCTTCCACGACGTTCAAGTCAATTGCGGCGCCATTCTGGTCGGTCCCCACGACCCCACGCGTGAGCCGCCGCGCGCCGGGATCAGGGGCGATCAGATAGCCAGAGGTGTCATCAAGACGCGCCAATTGTCATTTCCCGTTTGCGTGGTTAAGGCTGTTACAACGCGGCCAAGCTAGGGCAAAGCCATGACGGTTTCTACTGCGAAAAAACCTGCAAAATCGGCCTATTGGGCCGGTGTGCGCGATGGTGCGCCGTTCATTTTGATGGCTGCGCCATTTTCGGTTCTTTTCGGCGTGATCGCGACCGACGCAGGGCTGACGCTGGCGCAGGCGATGGGGTTTACCGTATTGGTGATCGCTGGGGCGGCGCAGTTTGCGGCCATTCAACTGATGGTCGAAAATGCGAGCATCGCTTTTGTTCTGCTGGCGGCTTTGGCTGTGAACCTGCGGATGGCGATGTATTCGGCGTCTTTGGTGCCGTATCTGGGGGCCGCCCCATTGTGGAAACGAGCCGTCATCGCCTATCTGAACTTTGACCAGACCTATATTACCTCAATCGCGCGGTATGAGGCGCGGCCTGACATGACTGTGGCAGAGCGCGTGTCTTATTTCCTGGGCGTGGCAACCCCGATCACACCGTTCTGGATGGGGATGACTTTGGTTGGCGCCTTGGCAGGCCAAGCGATACCAGAGGCCTGGGCGCTGGATTTCATCATGCCGATCATGTTTCTGGCGATGGTCGCACCTATGCTGAAGTCACTGGCGCATGTTGCGGCGGCAGCTGTCTCTGTTGCCGTAGGTTTGGCCTTGGTTGATCTGCCTGCCGGAACGGGCCTGTTGATCGCGGCAGGTGCGGCCATGCTGACAGGTGCGCTGGTCGAGATCTGGTCAGAAAGGCGGGCGGGATGAGCTATTCGAGTTTTGAGATATGGATGATCATCGCGATCATGGGCGTGGGTACGTTTCTGATCCGGTTTTCATTTCTGGGCCTGATTGGGGACAGGCCAATGCCGGCCTTTGTCTTGCGTCTGCTGCGCTATACTCCAGTGGCTGTCTTGCCCGGAATGGTCGCCCCGTTGGTTTTATGGCCCGCAGCCACAGATGGGCAGTTCGACTTGTTGCGGCTGTTGGCGGCCTTTGCCACGGTGCTGATCGGGATTTGGACGCGCCATGTGCTTTGGGCGATCGTGGGGGGTGCGGTGACCTTCTACGCAGGGATGGGGATCACTGCCCTTCTCTGAGGATGGCGGCGATTTCGGCTGCGGCGAGGGTTTTGTCGTCAGCGTCGTCTTCGCGGTATTCTGCGGTTGTTACGCCGGGCAGCTGCGCAAAATCGTCGTGAATGCGATTCGGGCTCCAGGTTTGGCGGAAACCTTCGAAACCGGGCAATTGGCGCAGGATGCGCGACGTGACACGTGCGCAATTGGCCTGGGCGACTGGACCAGACACCAACGCAAGGTTCAACGCTTGTTCCGCGACCGCGGGCGATACATCAACCGTTTGACCAACCACATAGTAGGTCGAGCGCGCATGGAAGCTGACGTAGAAATTTTCCAGCCGGGGGGTGACGCCGAACAGCACGTCATTCCGCTCTGGCATGACTTCTTGTTTGAAGGATCCGGCCGGGTCAAACATCACCCTCTGGCTGGCGTTGATCAAGAGGGCCGTGTGTGCGCCATTGCCGGAGCCCACATTCTTCATCGTATAAAGCGTGAGGTAGCTGCGACCGGGTTCACGATAAATGGCCCGCGCAACAACGTCTTCGGGCGCCCAGACCTCTTGCGCGCTACAGGCCGACAGGGCCAGCGGCAGGCCGATCAGAAAACTGCGGCGATCCATTGTGGTTTAGATGGCAATCAGCGCAAGGAAGACCAGAAAGACAATGATGCCGATTGTCGCTTTCGTTGTCATGCTCATGAAACCATCGAAGGTTTTTTCCTGAACTTCGATGTCCATTTCGCCGTGCTTATGTTCAGCCATCTTAAGGCTCCCGTCTGATCTGATTTGATAACCGCATAGACGATTCAGGGGGCGGTGTCACGTGGTCAGGTGCGCGCAGTTTATCAGGTGTGAGGGGCTGTTGGTGCGGGATTTCACATCATGATGAAACGCTTGTGTGCAAGCATCCGACCTAGCTGTTGAAATACGCGTCAAATTCGCCTTCATTGACGAAATTGCCGTCGAACGTATGGATCGCACATTGCGCGCGTGTTGCATCAATCCAAAGGTAATTGGGCATTTCCGGCAAAGGTTCACAATAGGGTGCCTCGTTCAGCCCAGCCAGTATCAAAGCGGCGCGTGATCCCACCATATAATGGGTAAGTGGCGCTGTTGTTGCGATCATGGGCGCTGCACCTTTTTCGTTCATCCAGTCATAGATGACATCCAAACGTGGAAAACGCGGCAGATAGGCTGCCTGAAGCCGCACTAGCCTGTCTTGCAATGCCGGGGTCATTGGTGCGCCTTCCGGAAAGCCATAGAAATCTTCCAGCGTCAGCCCTTCTTTCGTGAAGAGATACAGGTTCGCCCCATGTCCGATCATCTTGGATGACAGGCAACCTTGGCATCTGTCACTGTCACGAAAGGCGCGGTGAAAGGCAAAACGCTCTGCAACTGTATAAAAATCAATGCAGTCGATCAGCAGGTCGCAGCTATCGACAAAATCTGTCGCGTTGGCTGTTGTGATGCCATCCGGGTAGACATCAATTGTGACATCGGGGGTTGTCTCATGGATCATCTGCCCCATGACCTTCGCCTTGTTCTGGCCGATTGTCGTTGCTGCCGCGCCAAGCTGTCGGTTGATGTTGGAGGTATCGAATGCGTCCGCATCAGCTATTTTCAGGTGCCGCACACCAAGTCGTGCCAACAACATGGCGACACCGCTGCCAACCGCGCCTTGCCCGGCGATACCAACGACGGCGTTCGATATTTTCTCCTGCGACGCCCGCATATGCGCGCGATCAAGCCCGAGGAAAACTTCGCTTCGACTGACGCGCTCCCAATAGGTATCCGCATCGTAAATCCCATCGAGCCGAAATGTGGCGTCGGTCATAAAAAGCCATCCTTTGAAAATCTTTTTCCTGCGCTGCGCTAAACCTCTTCTCCATCCAGTGCAGAGGCAAGCCTGAACCCGATCCGGTTGGGTTCAGGCTGGTCAATATGTTTGGGGCTGGCAACCAAGGTGACATTCAACTGGCTGACATGCTGGATCAGCTGTGTGCGTGCGCCGCTTTCGTTCATCCCGTAATAGGTGACGATGTCGGGATCATAATACCCCAGACCTTCGATCTTGATCACGCCGGTCATGCCACCTGCCAGCCCCAGCCCGACCTCGTGATCGTTGTCGAGCTGTTTTTCGAAGTTCTGGATATACATGATGATCCGCTCATAGGCCCATTGGGCCGGGCTTTTCTGGGCGACTGGTTTGGACAGGGCCTTCGGCATGTCTTCGGCTGTGGCCGCCTGCGCCTTAGGGTTGGTATGCACCTCATGGCATTTTGGCAGGACATCATTTTCTAACAGCTCAGCTGAGGTATCAATCTGCATTGTGTCTTTGGTCATAGCGGCACCGCGGTTGTTTCCTTAATCTCCTCCATAACGAAACTGGCCGAGATATCCGAGACAGAAATGCGTGAGGTCAGCCGTTTGTAAAAGGCGTCATAGGCGGGCACATCGGCCACCCGCACCCGCAGCACATAGTCCAGATCGCCGGTCATCCGGTAGGCGCCCACGATTTCAGGGAAGCTGTGCAAGGTGGCCTGAAACTGTTTGAGCCAATTTGCGTCATGCGCGCTGGTTTTTATCAGGACCATGGCTGTCAAAGGCACGCCCACGCTAGCCGGGTCAACCAGTGCAACACGTCCTTTGATGATGCCCGCTTGCTCCATGATTTTGATTCGCCGCCAGCAGGCATTGCGTGACAGGTTTACGGCGGCGCTGATGTCATCGACTGAAAGCGTGGCGTCAGTTTGCAGGATACGCAGGATAGCGCGGTCTGTTTGATCTATTTCTTGGGGCATGATTGGGACGTTATCCCAATATTATCCAACAAAGCAATCACGTTTGGGACAGTTTTGTGCGACCTTTGAGTTAGATTGACTCAAAACCAACAAGGGAACGCCATGTCTGACGCATCACATTCTACCCCGCGCAAAAACCCCATTGCTGCTGTCTTCCTTGACCATCCGGCGACGGTGAATGAGACCTATTTTCAGCATATGCGTTTTGCCTCCGGCTGTGCATTTTGGTTGGGTGCTGCGGCTTTGGCCGCTTTGCTCCATGCGATCATTCCGGCCTTATGTGAAACGACGGCCAGCCGTATCCTGAAACGCCTGCACGCCCGCATCGAAAGCCGCCACTAATATGTGCCGTATTGCGGCCTATACTGGCCCTGAAATCCCGCTTGAAAATATTGTCGTCCGCCCCGCGCATTCGCTGCTTGCCCAAAGCCAACACGCAGCCGAGGCCAAGCTGGCCGTGAATGGTGATGGTTTTGGCATCAGCTGGTATGGCGAAGATGAAAACCCTGGTCTTTACCGCGATGTTTTGCCGGCTTGGGCCGATGACAACCTGATCAACCTGTGCCGCATGGTGCGGTCGCATCACTTCATCGCCCATATCCGTGCCTCGACCGTCGGTGAAACCAGCCGCACGAATTGTCATCCTTTCACCTTTGGCAAATGGTCGTTTTGCCACAATGGCCAGATCCCGCATTTCAGAGCGATCCGGCGCCGTTTGGCGGCGGCCTTGCCTGATGCACTTTATGATCAGATTGGCGGCACGACGGATAGCGAGATGATCTTTCTAACCTTACTGGCCAATGGGTTGGAGGATGATCCCGTGCTGGCGATGCGCACGACCTTGGATCAGATTGGCCCTGCAGCGCTGCAAGGGCCGATCAAGCTGACATGCGTGTTCTCAGACGGGCAGACGGTTTACGGGTTTCGCCATGCCTCTACCGGTCGCGCGCCCTCGCTTTATGCCTCTGATGTGCTGGATAATGGTGGACGGTCTTTGGCGTCTGAGCCCTTGTGTGGCGTAACAGCGCGTTGGACGCCGGTGCCGACAGATACGATTTGTGCGCTGACATCGCATGGTTTGGCGATGACGCCAATAAAGGGGCGGGCTGCGGCTTAGGCCGCTTGAAACACCCATGCGCCATCGGCGCGCATGCTGCGTGTTGCGAGGCCCGCTTGGTGGAGGTGGTTGAGGTGGGCAACGGCCTCCACCAATGCAAGCCCGTATTCCCCCGCACCGATATTGCGCTTGAATAGCGGCAGAAAACATTCGCCAGCGGCGCGTGGTTCGGTCAGGTGGTCCAAAAGCCGTTTGAGCGCGCCGTGGTGGTTGTCGATCAATTGCGTCAGGCGGGTGGGTAGCCCGGTGAAAGGCAGCTTGTGACCGCCCAGAACCAAGTGGTCTGGCCGGGCGAACGCTTGGAAATTCTCACAGGATCGTATCCAGTCCGTCACCGGGTCTGCATCGGGTTCTGTTGGATAGACCCCAAGGTTCGGGCTGATCGAGGGCAGCAATTGATCACCGCCAATCACGATGTTGTCGTCCCTGCTCCAGAATGTTGCATGTTCGGGGGCGTGGCCGTCGCCCATGCGGATGTCCCATGTGCGTCCACCCATGGTGATCGTGTTTCCGTCGACCAGCCGGGTGTAGCCTTGGGGCAGGGGGACCACGCAATCGGCGAAATTGAACGGCCGCTCAGTCTTGCGTTTCTCAAAAACGGCGGGGTCCATGCCTGCGCCTTTGTAGAATGTCAGCGCCTCGGCATTCGGCACCTCTTGCACGTCCAGCGTGAGCATCCGCGCCATTAGCCAGCCGGTGCGTGGCATGCAAAGCGTCGCACCTTGCTCCATGAACCAAGCGGCCAAACCCACATGATCAGGGTGGTGGTGGGTGACGACAACGCGGCTGACAGGTTTCCCGCAGAGCGGTCCTGCCAACAGCTTACCCCAGATCGCCCGCCCTCGTTTTGAGGCGAAACCAGTGTCGATGATCGTCCAGCTTTCGCCGTCGTTGAGCGCATAGACATTCACATGGTCCAACGCCATCGGCAGCGGTAACCGCATCCATAAAACACCGGGTGCAACCGTCACAGCCTCGCCCTCTGTAGGGGCGTCAGGGTAGGGGTAGCGGATACCGCCGTGGTCGTCCGCCATCAGGCGGCGAGGTCGTCTGCGGATATGGTCATCAGATCGTCTGCCCCTTCACGCGCATGGGCCAATAGCCCCAGATGTTCGGGCAACATACGTTTGATATAGAAGGTTGCAAGCCGCACGCGCGCGGCGTCACCTTTGACCGCACTGGCCAGATGGACATGGCCCCCAAGCACACGGGCGAAAGCGCGCAGATAGGGAACGGCCCCGGCAAAGCGATGGTTCAGATCGTCTTGGGCGACCAGCCATTCGGTTGTTTCGCGCAAACTCTCGGCGGATTGCCAGACAGCCTCAGCCAGCTCTGGATGCGTGGCTTTGGCAGCCTCTGCGCCTTGTTCGATCTCTTCCAGAATACGGAAAGCAGCCTCGCCCCCATCCATCAGCTTGCGCGCAACAAGGTCCATGGCCTGAATGCCGTTGGTGCCTTCGTAGATGGTCGTGACGCGCACATCGCGGGCGTATTGGGCGGCACCCGTTTCTTCGACAAACCCCATGCCGCCATGCACCTGAATGCCGGTGGCCGAGACTTCGCAACCCACATCCGTGCAGAAGGCCTTGCCGATTGGCGTCAGGAAGGCAGCACGCGCCTGCCAGCCGTCATCACCCGTGGCATGCGCCATATCGATGGCCACTGCGTTCATCAGGGTGATCGCGCGGGCGGCGTAGGTATCGGCTTTCATGGTGGTCAGCATACGGCGCACATCGGCGTGTTCGATGATCGCGCCGGAACCGGGGGCTTTGCCTTGTTTGCGGTCACTGGCATAGGCCAGCGCATGTTGCAGCGCGCCTTCGGCCACGCCGACACCTTGAACAGCCACGCCAAGGCGGGCGTTGTTCATCATGGTGAACATCGCAGCCATGCCGCCGTGTTCCTTACCAACAAGCCAACCTGTGGCGCCGGCGTATTCCATCACGGCAGTGGGCGATCCGTGCAGACCCATCTTATGTTCAAGGCTGACAACGCGCAGGTCGTTCTTGGCACCGGGGTTGCCGTCGGCATCGGGGATCAGTTTCGGCACCATGAACAGGCTGATGCCTTTCGTGCCCGGCACCCCGTCCGGCAGGCGCGCCAGCACGAGGTGGCAGACGTTTTGCGTGAAATCATTGTCCGCCCAGCTGATATAGATTTTCTGGCCCGTGATGGCATAGGTCCCATCGCCATTAGGTTCAGCCTTGGTGCGCAGCGCACCGACGTCAGAGCCCGCCTGTGGCTCAGTCAGGTTCATTGTCCCGCTCCATTCGCCCGAGATCAGCTTGGGAAGATAGATATCCTTGAGCGCGTCAGAGGCGTGATGTTCCAGCGCTTCGATCTGGCCTTGGGTCATCAACGGGCTGAGTTGCAGTGACAGGCATGCGCTGGCCATCATGTCGTTCACGGCAGTGGTCAGCGTCATGGGCAGGCCAAGGCCGCCAACCTCTTGGGATGCTGACATGCCGATCCAGCCGCCCTCTGCGATCGCATTGTAGCCATCGGCAAACCCGGGCGAGGTGCGCACGATGCCGTTTTCCAGATGGGCCGGGTGCAGATCACCTGCCCGGTTGAGCGGGGCGAGGATTTCTTCGCTCATCTTGGCCGCTTCAGTCAGAATCGCTTGGGTCATATCTGGCGTTGCATCGGCGAAATGATCGGTCGCTGCGACCTGATCGAAACCCACGATATGATCCATCAAGAACTGAAAATCGCTGACTGGTGCGCGATAAGGCATTGTTCTGTCTCCAAAATATGCAGCCGCTTGGCAAAGGGCGGTCGGGGAGCTATGCATCCCCGACCCGGCCAATCTACCCTAGCGCGGCCCCCCATCAACCAAAACGCCACGTCATGAAATCTGAACAATTGCAGGTCCTACGCCCCGATGTTGCCGGTTTGGAAAAGGCGGCAGGGATTCTGCGGGGTGGTGGGCTGGTTTCATTTCCGACGGAAACTGTCTACGGGCTGGGCGCGGATGCCCGCAAAGATCGGGCCGTTGCGGGTATTTTTGAGGCCAAGGGCCGACCGCAGTTTAACCCGTTGATTGTGCATGTGGCGGATGTCGCCGCGGCCGAGACATATTGTGCCTTCAACGATATGGCGCGCCAATTGGCGCAGGCGTTTTGGCCGGGGGCATTGACGTTGGTCTTGCCGGTCAAACCGGAGGCGGGCATATCGAAACTGGTGACGGCGGGGTTGGATACGTTAGCTATTCGGGTGCCTGACCACCCCGTGGCACAAGGTTTGCTTGCCGCCTTTGCAGGCCCGGTGGCTGCACCATCGGCCAACCCATCAGGCAAGGTTAGCCCGACAACAGCCGCGCATGTGACCGCTGGCTTGGGTGACCGGATTGATGCGGTCGTGGATGGCGGGGCCTGCACGGTTGGTGTTGAGTCTACAATTGTCAGCTGCGTGGGTCAGCCTGTTTTGCTGCGCGCAGGTGGTATCCCGGTTGAGGCGCTGGAGGCCTGTTTGGGGCAGTCTTTGCTAGTGGATGAAGACCCTGACAAACCGAGAGCACCCGGCCAATTAGCATCACATTACGCGCCGCGCGGTAAGGTGCGTTTAAACGCAGCTTCCGCCAAAGAAGGTGAAGTGCTGCTTGGTTTTGGTCCGGTGGAGGCTGATCTGAACCTTTCAGTGGCCGGTGACCTGACCGAAGCGGCGGCAAAGCTTTTTGCCTGTCTACATGCCCTGGATGCGATGGGGGCTGATGCCATCGCTGTTTCGCCCATCCCCGATCACGGACTGGGTCGGGCCATCAATGATCGCCTGAGGCGTGCTGCGGCACCACGTTAGCCCCTCACGCAGATACGTCTTCGTTCACAACATCAGCGAAGGACTTAAAGAATTTCGCGGCAAGCTTTTTGGCGGTACTTTGGATCAGCCGGCTGCCAAGCTGTGCGAGCTTCCCCCCAACATCTGCTTTTGCCTCATACTTCAGGATCGTCTGATCCCCATCAGAGGTTAAGGTGACATCCGCGCCGCCCTTTGCGTGACCGGCAGCACCGCCATTGCCTTGCCCCGTCAGGGAAAACGCATCAGGTGCGCCTGCCGTATCAAGCACCACATTGCCACTAAAGCGCGCCTTCACCGGTCCGACCTTCAGCACAACTTTTGCCTCAAGTTCAGTGTCAGAGTGCTTGATCAGCTCTTCGCAGCCGGGGATGCATTGCTGTAGTATTTCAGGGTCATTCAATGCCGCATAGACCTGCTGTTTGGGCGCATTGATGATGATTTCGTCTGAGAGTTCCATGGGCGTTCCTTTATCAACAACAGGGAAAACGGATGTGTTCGGTTTGGTCCGGGGTGAGTGCCAATTTGTTGCGCAGACGGCGCAGTGTTCGAAAGAGCGCGCGACCTGTTTCTGAGAGAGCTTTTGCGGATTTAGTCATCGGGTACCTCAATAGCCCTGCGCCGTATTTGGATCAGTTCAGCAAGGATCGACAGCGCGATCTCTTCCGGTGTCACCGCACCTAGGTCCAGGCCTGCCGGGGCCTTCACGGCTGCGATCTGGCCTTGCGCAAACCCCGCCTGCTGCAGTTTTTCGGCCAGGCTTGCGAATTTGCGCTGGCTGCCCACGAAAGCCACGTGGCATGCAGTCAGCTGCAATGCGGATTTGAGCGCATCAACATCACCTTGCCCCTGCGTTGCCACCACGATGGCGCGCTGGGGGGTTGATCCTTCGGCTGGTTCCGGCACCGTTTGTGTCACCGCCCAGTCAAACTGCGGTGCAAGCGCCATGAGTGCCATTGCCACGGGCGAGCCGCCCAAAACCACAAGCTGCGGCAAGGGCAAACAGGGTTCGATGAAAATATCGATGGAGCCTTTGGATGGGCATCCATTGCGGGCGAACTTGGTGCCATCAACTTCGTCGCCGGCATTGACGCCTTTTTCGGCCAGCAACTCCTTTGGCGCGACCGAGATCAGCTGCGGCCTACCGCTTTGCAGTGCCGCAACGGCGGCCTTTTTCACTGCGCCACGTGTGCAGCCACCGCCCAACCAGCCATGCACGATCGTACCATCGGCACTCAGCAGCGCCTTTGCACCCGGTTTGGCCGCAGTGGCCCCAGCGGTGCGCACGATGGTGGCAAAGGCAAAAGCCTCGTCCTTGGCACGCAGGGCCTGCGCGGCCTCTGCCAGATCGCTGGACAGAACTTCGGCCGGTGTCATAGTGCTGTCACCTCTGCCTCGAGGCTTGCCAGATCGGCCAGTGTGTTTGCCGCTTTGAACAGGTTAAGATGGGGCAGGGCTGCGGCCATGCCTGCGGCGACGGGCGCATAATCTCTCCAGCCTTTCAAAGGGTTCAGCCAAATGATTTTGCAGCCACGCTTTTTCAATTTGGCCAGCGCTGATGTAATATGTTCCGGCGGGGCTGTGTCGTAGCCATCCGACAGGATCAGCACGACGCTGCGACCATCCACAAAATGCCTGGCGTAAGTATCAGCAAAGAGTTGCAGCGAAGGGCCAATCTTTGACCCGCCCCCAAACCCATCGGCCATCAAGGACATGCGGCCAATCGCGCGCATCGCGTCTTTGTCGCGCAAGGCTTCGGTGATCCGCACCAGACGGGTGTGAAACAGATAGGCATCAGCGGCCGTATCCGCGCGCATCAGCCCGGCCAGAAAAGCCAGAAAAACCTGCGCATAGACGGTCATGGAACCGGATACATCACAAAGGGCCACGATCTTGCGTGTGCGGTCAGGTCGGCGTTTGTGTAACAGGCGGATGGGTTCGCCACCGGTGGACAGGCTGTGGCGCATGATCTTGCGAAAATGAAGCCGGTCGCCCTTGCGCGCTGCAACACGGCGACGCGACCGTTTATCGCGCAAAGCCGCACCCAAACGGCGCGCGACATCCTCTGCCGTGGCGATTTCTTCTGGCCGAACCAGATCGCGTAGGTCTTTGCGTGCTAGGTTACGCACTTCGGTCGCGATCAGCTTGCCGGTGCCATCGCTGTCGGCATCGCCTTGATCATCATCGGGTGCAGTGGATGATCCGGCGCTGCTGGCGTCTTGCCCATAGGCGTCGCGGGAGGAATGAACGTTATCGCTGGCGGCATTGGATGAGCTGGGCATGATCTTTTCCTTCACGCGGCCTGCATCCATCCAATAGCTGTCAAACAGCGCATCAAACTGCGCGGCCTCGTCCTTGCACCCGGTACATACCGCACGCAGGGCGCGCCGGGCCTCGTCAGGGAGGCTGGCGTTGACTTGTGTCAGGGCTGACAGGGCCAGTTCGGCCTCTGCCACGCCAAGCCGCAGGCCATTGTCGCGCAGATGCGCGATAAAGCCACCAACCCGCGCGGCGGCACCCGGATCGCGCCCGGCAAAGCGCGTGACCCGCGTCATGCAGCCCGCCCCGCGATACGCATCGCCACCTCGGTCGTGATTTGCGCCTGATCGCTTTGGGTTTTCAGTAGGGTTGTAAGTGTCGATTGCAAAACCGCAGGGTCGTCGGTCAGGTCAGCAATGCCGAGGCCCATCAGGGCGGCTGCGAAATCAAGCATTTCGGCAATGCCGGGTGTCTTTTCCAATTCTTCTTCTCGCAGCTTTTGCACGAAACCCACGACTTGTGCGCCCAGGCGCGCCTCAACCTCCGGACAGCGGGCGCGCAGGATCGCCAATTCAGTGTCGCGATTGGGATAGTCCACATAGGTATAAAGGCAGCGGCGGCGCAGCGCGTCTGACAGATCACGGGTGCCGTTCGATGTCAGGATCACGATGGGTTTGGACGTGGCGGTGATGGTCCCCAGTTCGGGGATGGACACCTGATAGTCTGACAGGATTTCCAGCAAATAGGCCTCGAACTCTTCATCGGCGCGGTCGATTTCGTCGATCAGCAGGACAGGTGGCGTGTCTTGCGTGATGGCGGCGAGCAAGGGACGTTCAAGCAAGAAATCACGCGAAAAGATGCGGGCTTCGACCTCTTTGCCGGTTTCGCCGTCTTCGGCAGCGGCGCGGATTGTCAGCAGTTGCCGCTGATAGTTCCATTCATAGATCGCCTGCGCGGCATCCAGCCCTTCGTAGCATTGCAAGCGGATCAGCTGCGTGTCGCGTGCGGCAGACAGGGTGCGCGCGACCTCGGTCTTACCAACACCAGCGGCCCCTTCTAGCAGCAAAGGGCGGCCCAGCGACAAGGCGAGGTGCAATGCAACACTCAGGTCGTCCGAGGCGACATAGCCCTGACGCCCCAGCGCGGTTTGTAAATCTGTCCAGATCATAGTGGTGTCTGCAGGGCAGCGTGGACCGCCGCCCTGCATCCTTTCCTAGTCGTGCAGGCCAAGTTCATTGGCGGTCTTCCAAATCCGCCAGTGATCATGCGGCATATTGGTATGTGTGTTGCCAAAGGGCCGGAACGCATCCTGCACAGCGTTTGAGAAACAGGGCACACCGCCCACATGCGGGCTTTCGCCCACGCCCTTGGCCCCGATGGGGTGATGCGGGCTGGGTGTCACGGTGTAGTCGGTTTCGTAGTTGGGCACTTCCCACGCTGTGGGCAGGAAGAAGTCCATCAGCGTGCCGGTTTTCACATTGCCCATATCGTCATAGGCAATCTCTTGCCCCAGCGCGACGGCCAGTGCCTCGGTCAGGCCGCCATGCACCTGACCTTCGATGATCATCGGGTTGATCCGGGTGCCGCAGTCATCCAGCGCATAGAATCGTCGGATGTCCGGCACACCTGTATCAACGTCAACGTCCATCACGCAGACATAGGCGCCAAAGGGGTAGGTCATATTGGGCGGATCGTAGTAGCTGACCGCCTCTAGCCCCGGTTCAATCCCTGGAATGGCCTGATTATAGGCGGCGAAGGCGATGTCTTTCATCGTCTTGAAACGCTCTGGCGCGCCTTTGACGACAAAGCGGTCCACATCGAATTCCACATCGTCATCATGGACCTCTAGCAGGTAGGCCGCAATCATCTGCGCCTTGGCCCGGATTTTGCGACCTGCCATCGCCGTTGCCGCACCTGCAACAGGCGTTGAACGTGACCCATAGGTGCCTAACCCGTAAGGCGCAGTATCAGTATCGCCTTCTTCGATGGTGATACTGTCGGCGGGCAAGCCAATCTCGGACGCCAGAATTTGCGCAAAGGTTGTCGCATGTCCCTGGCCCTGCGAAATCGTCCCCAGCCGCGCAATGGCAGAGCCTGTTGGGTGGATGCGTATTTCGCAGCTGTCGAACATACCCAGCCCAAGGATGTCGCAGTTCTTGACAGGGCCGGCGCCGACAATCTCGGTAAAGAAGCTCAGACCTATCCCCATCAGCTTGCGGGTTTTGCCAGCCTTGAAATCTGCGATCCGCTGCGCCTGTTCGGCACGCAACCCGTCGTAGTCAACGGCCTTCAACGCCTTGTCCCAAGCGGTGTGATAATCGCCGCTGTCATATTCCCAACCGAGTGCCGCGGTATAGGGGAACTGCTCTTTCTTGATGAAATTGATCCGGCGTAGCTCTGCGGCGTCCATGTCCAGCTTGATCGCCAGCACTTCGATCATGCGTTCGATGAAATAGACCGCTTCGGTTACTCGGAAAGAACAGCGATAGGACACGCCACCGGGGGCCTTGTTCGTGTAGACGCCATCAACCTCTAGATAGGCGGTGGGGATGTCATAGGACCCGGTGCAGATGTTCATGAAACCCGCAGGGAATTTCGTGGGGTCTGCACAGGCGTCAAAGCCGCCGTGGTCAGCCGTGACATGGCAGTGCAGGCCGGTGATTTTCCCCTCTGGCGTGGCGCTGATCTTGCCCTTCATCCAGTAATCGCGGGCGAAAGCGGTGGTCATCAGATTGTCCATCCGGTCTTCGATCCACTTGACAGGCTTGCCCGTCACGATAGAGGCCACGACCGAACAGACATAGCCGGGGTAAGCCCCCACCTTATTGCCAAAGCCGCCGCCGATGTCGGGTGAGATGACGCGGATATTATGCTCTTCGATGCCAGAAATCAGCGACACAACGGTGCGGATCGCATGCGGCGCCTGGAAGGTGCCCCAAAGCGTCAGTTTGCCGTTCACCTTGTCCATTGAGGCTACGCAGCCGCATGTTTCCAGCGGGCAGGGGTGTGTCCGGTGGTAATACATGCTTTCTTCGGCGACGACTTCGGCGTTGGCGATCACCTCTTCGGTGGGGTCTTTGTCGCCCGCTTCCCATGTGAAGATGTGGTTGGGGTGTTTGCGGGGGCCATGTGCGCCATCAGTAGGCTTGCCATCCTCGCCGACGGTATCTTCGCGCAGCACGACATCTGACTGCAACGATTTGAACGGGTCGACCAGAACCTCCAGTTCTTCATAGTCAACCACGACAGCCTCAATCCCGTCGGCAGCAGCATAGCGGTCTTCGGCGACCACAAAAGCAACTTCCTGCCCTTGGAACAGAACCTTGCCATCGGCCAGAACCATTTGCTTGTCGCCCGCAAGGGTTGGCATCCAATGCAGGCCAAGCGGCTCCAGATCGGCCGCGGTGAGAACAGCCAGAACACCCGGTACTTCGAGCGCGGCAGACGTATCAATGCTTTTGATCCGGGCATGGGCATAGGGCGAGCGGACGAAATCACCAAAGATCATCCCGTCCAGTTTGATGTCGTCAACGTAGTTGCCTTTGCCTTGGGTAAACCGTGCATCCTCAACCCGCTTGCGCGAGCAGCCCATGCCCTTGAGGCTGTCAATCCGTTCTTCGCGTGTGACTTCGTCCTTCATTCTGCGGCCTCCACTTTCTTATGTCCTACCGCTTCGCTGCTTGAGGACGCGGCTGCATTCATTTCAGCCGCGGCGGCCTGAATGGATTTCACAATATTCTGGTAGCCCGTGCAGCGGCAAAGATTGCCAGCCATGCCAAAGCGGATTTCCTCTTCGGTTGGATTTGGGTTTTCTTCCAAAAGCTTCGTCGCACGGGTAATCATACCGGGCGTGCAGTAACCGCATTGCAAACCGTGGTGTTCCTTGAACGCCGTCTGCAGCGGGTGCAGATCATCAGGACCACCGATCCCTTCGATTGTGGTGACGGATTTGCCGTCAGCTTGCGCTGCGAACATCGTACAGGCTTTGACGGATTTGCCGTCAATCGTCACGGTGCAGGCCCCACAGTGGGATGTTTCGCAACCGATATGCGGGCCGGTGATATTCAACCGCTCACGCAGCGTATAGATCAGCAATTCCCGTGGTTCGGCCAGAAACTCTTCATCCTTGCCGTTCACGTTCAGTTTGATGTGCATCTTATTTGACATGATGGTTCCCCTACGCCCGCGACCAAGCGCGTTCGATTGCGCGGCGCAAAATGACGCCTGCGACATGTTTCTTGAAAGCGACAGGGCCGCGGTTGTCCTCTGACGGGTCGATGTCGCCCAACATCGCAGCCATGGCCGCCTTGATCGCGGCATCGTCTACTGCTGTGCCAACCAGTGCGGCACCGGCGGCTTCGGAATAGATCGGCGTGTCGCTGAGGTTTGTCATCGCAATCGCAGCGGCGGTGCAAGTACCGCCGTCTTTGACGATCTGAACCGCAGCGGCAGCGGTCGCATAATCGCCGATTTTGCGCTTTTGCTTCTCATAGGCGTAGCCACCCTTGGGCGTTGGGATGGTGACCGCAGTCAGCACTTCTTCATCCTCGCGCGCGGTCATATAGGCCGCTTCGTAAAATTCGCGTGCAGGGATGTCGCGTTCACCATCGGGGCCGACCACGGTGAATACCGCATCAAGGCATTGCATCAGCCCAGGCATGTCGTTGCCCGGATCACCGTTTGCGACGTTCCCCCCGACGGTTCCCATGTAGCGCACCTGTGGGTCCGCGATTTGCAAGGCGGCTTCACGCAAGATTGGCGCTGCGGCGGCAAGGGCTGCATCGTCGATGATGTCGGATTGGGTCACCATTGCGCCAATGCGGATGCTGTCTGTCCCGACCATGATGTCAGACATGCCACCCACATCTTGCAGGTCAATCAGGTGCGGTATGTCCGCCATCCGTAATTTCATCATGGGGATCAGGCTGTGCCCGCCTGCCATAACGCGGGCATCATCCCCGTGTTCTTCAAGGATCGACAGCACGCCGGCCATATCCTTGGGTCGATAATATTCAAATGCGGCTGGAATCATCGGCTTTCCTCCCTCAGAAGCGATTTCTCTTGCTGGCAGGAATAAAGGCATAGGCCGCTATGCTGTGGCTTTAGGAAAGGTATGAAAAACAGCGAAATGACACGAAGTGCGCCTTAGGTGACACCAACTGCGCCTTGAAATAGGTCAAGCGCATCTTGTGTTTCCTTCAGTTTGGACCGCGCCACCGGTGCGGGTGGCAAGTCTGCCTCATCAAAGAAGCATCGGCCCTTGTCTTTCGTCCGCTCAAACCGTTTCACCCGACTTGGGTTCACAACATAGCTGCGGTGGGTCTGAAGAAATCCCAAAGGCAAAAGCCTTTTGGTAGCCTCGGTGATAGGCCAGACGCAGAACAGCTTGTCATCCTTGGTATAGATCTGGGTGTAGCGGCCATCAGCGCGCAGCATCATGACATCCGCATGCGGCACGAAGACCCGGCCACCTTCGCGTTCGCAGGGTATCCTGAGTGTGGCGGGCTGATCCGCGCTTTCGTCCGTCGCGGTGGAAGGGCTGGTTGTGGGAGCGATAAGGTAAGTCACGCTGACCCAAAGGCATGCGCCAAAGATAACAAAGCTAAAGAAGATGACACCAAGCGCCAGTGTCTCATTACTCATCAAGAGGCCAAACTCTGCCCCGCTTGGAACCGCGACAAAATTCGTGCCGGCCATTGCCAGAAAATGCACGGAACAGACCGCGATAGCGAAACAAAATGTACCCAGAACGATATTTCGGTTTGTGCGTTTTCCATAAGCGACCCAGAAGGCCAGAATGCAAAGCCCGATTGCTGCTAATGACGAAAGTGCGACACCCATGGTTGAATAGATCGCGCGACACAGCTCTAAACCGGCCATACCGATATAATGCATTGCCAGAACGCCAACCCCGACAATCGCGCCTGCCAATGTGATCGCCCTAGGGGTCCGTTCGGCGAAATGCAAAATGATCAGTGCCGCCCCAACGATCAAGATGGCAGATAAGGCAGAGACAAGCGTGATAGCTGCGTCATAATAGAACAATACCGGCAGTTGCAGCCCCAGCATTGCGACGAAATGCATCGCCCAAATGCCGCCCCCAAGTGCCACCGCAGCCAAGGCCACCGATGCTTTTTTCTGAAACACCGGTTTTTCCGCAAGATCACGCGTCATGGAAAGGCCGGTAAAAGCGGCAGCCAGCGCCACAACGCAGGACATCACAATCAAAAAGGTGTCATGGTCTACATCAAGGAAGTCCATCTGCGTAATCTGGCCAAGAATCGCAGATTTGGCAAATAACATCCTTGCGCTGTGCCAGCGGTCGCTGTTTGGAAAGTCACGTTTTGGTTGCGCCCGCGTTAGCTTGCGTTCTGCCGTTCGATATAGCCGCGTAGCTCTTCTGCTTCTTGACGCGCTTCGCGCAGACCGTCCATCGCGGCGCGTAGCTCCGCCTCTGTTTGGCTAAGCTGGTTGGTGATTTCGGCCTCACGCTGTTGCAGATAGGTGATGGCCTGATCGCGGGTTTCTTCGGCCTCATGCAGCGCTTGGGCCATTTTATCCAGCTCACCCACTTCGGCTTTGGTCACGCGCGTAAAGCGGTTCACCAGCCAACTGGCAAACCAGCCCAGCATGAAGGCCACAAAAAGGATCACAGCCGTTGCGATAATGAATTCGGTTCTGTTCATAAGGCTGGTCTATTCGCTTTCTGTCGCAGTGTCATCTGCGTCGTCTTGGGTGGGTAGCGGTGCGGCCAATTCATCCAGTGTAGAGGTTTCTTCGGCTGTTGATTCCGGCACGATCAGGCTGAATTCGATCCGGCGGTTCGCCTCGCGCCCTTCTTCGGTGTCATTGTCGGCAATTGGATTTTCTTCACCAAAGCCGATGGCCTCAAAAGTCGAGACGGGCACGCGCCGCGCACGCAGCGCAGTCAGAACCGCATCCGCCCGATCTTGCGACAGCTGCTGGTTCATCACCTCACGTCCCTGACTGTCGGTAAAGCCCGATACTCTGATCCGCAGATCGCCGCAGGCTTTCAGAATATCCGCAATGTCATCGACCACCGGCTGTGTATCAGCTGTCAGATCGGCAGAGCCCGGATCGAAGGTGATCTTGCGCCCGTCCGTTGCGGCGGTGATTTTGGCGATACATTCCTCTGGCGTGGGAATACCTGCGATCGGATCAAGTTCTTTGACGTAGGTCACGTCGAGTTCGTAGTCGGCCGTTTGCCCCAGCTTTTCGATCATCAGGCGTGAAATTGCGGCGCTCGCATCTTCGTTGCCGGTATTGCCGCGGATTTGGATTCTGTCGGCTTCGACAATGACCGCGCCGTTTGACAGCTCTGACAATGCCTCGATCCCTGCCAGAACGCGGACCGACCATCCGGCGGGCAGCCCATCGGCAACGCGTGTTCCCATCGTGATGCCGCGCTGGCCGAACCGTGCCTTGGCAAAGTTTTCAACCACGGTGTTTGTGATGTCGTCAGGCACCCGGCCCCGCAATTGCACGGCGCCTTCGGGGCTAAGCGTCGCGGTAAACTGCGGCAGTTCCCCGACCGTCTCAGATGGCAGTTCGGGCAATTCTGCGGTCAGGGCAAAGGCGTCGGGCAGCGCGTTTTCCAACCGCCCAATGATATTGTCAAAGGTGGCTTGCCCGGTCCCTGCTGGGGCAATCAGCGTGACATCCGTATCAGCAATGGTGACCGTCCCGCCCCCAATGCTGTCGATGGCCGAGATAGATTGCGCCACCGCATCGCCCCAGGTCCGCGACGGCGCGCCAAGTGCCAAGATGCAATTGGCCCGTTCCTGAAAGCCCGCTTCCGATGCTGCGGTGAGGATTTGGCTGATCGCCTCTTCGGTGTCGGCTGTGCAGGCGTCGAAACGCGCGCCTTCGTCATCAAGGATAAAGCGGGTGGTGAAAGGCGAAATTACTGGACGCGGCGCACTGATTTCAACCGCCAACCGCACACCATCTGGCGTATTGCGGGCCAGTTCGATTTCCAGCTGTCGTTTCTCTTCGGGGCTATCAGAAATCGCGTTGACGATGACCCTGTCGGCTTTGACCGAGATTTTGGATTTGTTCAGCAGGTCCAGCGCGCGCAGCGAATAGTTCAGCGCGTCGCGCCATGTGTCGGGTGTAGGGTAATCGGCCACCTCCAACAGGTCCGTGACAGGCAGACCATCGGCGATATCCGCAATGCGTTCGGTTAAAGCCTCACGATCTGTTGTGGCCGGGATCAAGCCAATCAGCGACACGCCCGCGTTGTTGCGCAGAATTTCAATCGCAAACTCTGGCGGTGTCACAATCTCCGAATCGGTAACGGACAAATTATCGATGACGCGGCTGGCATCGACCATCCCGCCCGCAGCCGAGATCGCACGGAAGCGCACAGCCTCTGTCGGGGCTTCACCTTCCAGGATCACTTGCAGCCCGTCGCCCAGCACTGTGGCCCATTCATAGCCCTGATCTACAAGTGTTTCCTGCACCGATAAGACCGAACGTTCTTCGACCACGGCAACCGTCGTTTGCGCAGCTGCGACCGAAAGAAACCCTGCGGCCGCAAAAACGATCAGGCGTATGAAAATAGCAGAAAGGCGCATGATGCTCCGGTTTGTCGTTTTGTCATTGCATAGGCCGACCCGCGGCGGTGTTCAATCACACCAAAAGGGCTAAGGCGAAAAATGGCAGGGGGATCAGCCCCGCGTCTCTGTTTGAACGGAATACCTTGAGTAATCCGTCGTTGTCGTCAGGGTTAAATCGGGTCAGCTGCCATGTCAGGTGCCAGCCCAAGGCCCATGGCCCTCCAATCGCGATGACCAGCGACAGGGGCGAGCGTTCAGATACAGCCAGCAGAACGGCAAGGCCGAACAGGACGATTGTCACAGTAAGAAAGAAGCGTAGCCATTTGCGGCTGTCTTCGCCAAACAGCCGCGCGGTGGATTTCACCCCGATCAGCGCGTCGTCTTCGGCGTCTTGATGGGCATAGATCGTGTCGTAAAACAGTGTCCACGCCATGCCTGCGCAGTAAAGCACAATGGGCACCGGGCCGATGCTGCCCGTATGTGCGGCCCAAGCCAACAGGGCACCCCAGTTAAAGGCCAGTCCCAAGAACAGTTGCGGCCACCATGTGAATCGTTTTGCGAAAGGGTAAATCGCGACGGGGGCAAGGGCGAGGATGCCCAGAATGATCGCTGCCAGGTTGAAGGTGATCAGGATGAAGAAGGCGATGAGGGCCTGCGCGATCATCCAGATCAAAGCGCCCCGGACGGTGGCTTGGCCTGACGGGATCGGCCGTGATCGTGTGCGCGCGACCGATCCGTCGATATCCCGGTCGGTGATGTCATTCCAGGTGCAACCCGCACCCCGCATCAGGAAGGCCCCGATGCCGCAGCCAATGATGACCCAAGCGTCACTTGGTCCATAGCTATCGGTGGCCAGCATCGCCAGCGCCAGCCCCCACAGGCAGGGCGCATAAAGCAGCCATGTCCCGATGGGTCTGTCAGCCCGGCTAAGCCGCAGGTAGGGGCGGCTGAAAGCGGGTGCAAACCGGTCGACCCAATTGTCCTTCACGGCGTCTGCGACGGTGCCTGCAGGCTCTGGCACTTCGGCATCTTCGGTCATATGGTTCGGCCTATGGCATCCAAGGTTCGGCTTTATGTAGATCACCCGCTGGGGGAAGGGCAATCGGTTCCACTGTCGCGGGAACAGGCGCATTATCTTTTTGGGGTGATGCGGTTGGTGGAAGGTGCCGTGTTGTCTTTGATAAACGGTGCCGATGGTGAGTGGGACGCCGCGGTTGCGAAGGCAGGCAAAAAGGGTGGAATCTTACAGTGCTTGCAACAAACAGCCCCTTTGCAGATGCCGCCTGATCTATGGCTGCTTTTTTCCCCCATTCGCAAAGAACGCACAGCCTTCATCGTTGAAAAAGCTGTTGAAATGGGGGTCGCGCGGGTTTGCCCGGTACAGACCGACTACACCCAAAGCGCCAACCGAATCCGGCAGGATAAATTGCAAGCGCATGCCGTTGAAGCGGCTGAGCAATGTGGCGGGACTTTTGTGCCACCTGTGGATGACCTGGCTAGGCTTAATCGCATACTGGCGGATTGGCCTGAAGATCGTCAGCTGATGTTTTGTGACGAAGTTTTGATCGGCGATCCGGTGGGTCTGCCCGACATAGACGGCCCATGGGCCATTTTGATCGGTCCCGAAGGTGGGTTTTCGCCCGCTGAACGCGATCAGTTGCGGGGGCTATCCTTTGCCCATCCGGTCAGCCTTGGTCCGCGCATCCTGCGCGCCGATACGGCGGCGGTTGCGGCATTGACGGTCTGGCAGCAATCACTGGGTGACTGGGCATGAGCACGGACCCGGTCCTGCGCCTGCATCTGTTCTTCGCGGCTGAGAATGACCAGGCGTTGATTTTGCGGCGGGCAGGCAAGAAGCTTTATAATCTGATCGGCTGGGACCGCGCGACCGACACGTTCACTGAAGGACAGTGGCTGCGCAAATCGGTATGGGAGGAAGATTGCGCCCTCTCGCCGGACGGGCAGCACTTTCTATACACCGTGCATAATGCCGACCCCAATCAGAGAGCGGGTGCGCAATATACCGTTGTTTCGCGTGCGCCTTGGTTCACCGCGCTTGCGTTGTTTCCGCAAAGCCACGTGTCGCGCGCAGGTGGTTGGTTTCTGGATGCGGCCCATTTTCAACTTCATGAGCAGCGGGTGCAAAGCAAGGACATCATCGGGCGGGCGGCTGGCTTGCATCAGGTTGTGACCGGCGTTGTGACCAAAGACTGCCGTACCGGCTTGCGCCTGACAAATGGCCAGCCCGCGCCATTGTCAAGTGACCTGCGAGAGCAGTTATTGTCTGGCGCGCCGCCTCCGCGCCACCCCGCTTACGATTACTACGAGACACAAGGTAGGCGGCTTTATCGGACCAAGGGCATGGAACTGGAGTTGATCCGCGATTTCACCGAAATGACACCACAGTTTGAGCCCGCGCCTTACAGCCTACCACCCGACGATAGCGAGGGCGGGGAGTGGCATCCCTTGGATGGCGAGGATTGCCGATGATCCGCGCAACCCTACAAGACCAACCCGCGATTGAGGCTTTCCTGAAGCAACATATCGCGACCTCGATGTTTCCGCTGGCCAATCTGCACCGCTACGGCATGTCTGGTGGGCATCCGCGAGCGATGCAGTTTTGGGTGCGGTGGCAGAACGGCAAGATCACCGATTTGCTGCCCCTATCAGAAGAGGGCGGTCTTTTCCCGCAATGCCCCAACCGCCCATGGGGGCAGGTCAAAACCGTTCTTGCTGGCGCAACCGTTAAGGGCATGCTGGGCGATGCAGGCCAAATTGCAGAATTGCGCGAGGTTTTGCGCTTGCCCCCGCAGGGTGGTTTGGACCAGGAAGAGCCGCTGTATCAACTGGCATTGGCAGATTTGCAGATGCCGGATTGCGATGGTTTTTCCTTGCGCCCGCTGGCGGATGCACCACGCGACCTTATCAACGCATGGCGCTGTGCCTATCTACAAGAGGGTCTTGCCATGCCTGGTGAGGATCCGGTGCAAAAGGCGCAGGATGATGTTGATAACTATCTCGCTGCTGACAGCCACCGGGTGCTCTATCAAGCCGATACCCCTGTCGCGATGACAGGCTTCAATGCTGTCTTGCCAGAGGCCGTGCAGGTCGGCGGTGTTTATACACCGCCCGCAGATCGGTCGCGCGGTTTTGCGCGGCGGGCTGTGGCGCTGCATTTAGCCGAGGCGCGGGCGGCTGGTGTGACGGACGCAATCCTCTTTGCGGCATCGCCCCAAGCCAGCAAGGCCTATGAGGCGATCGGTTTTACCCGCATCGGTGCCTTTACGATCCTGTTCTATGAGACCCCACAGGTGATCTATGGATGATTTCTTTCGCCCCGAAGTACGCGCGTTCTTCCGTCTCTGGCGCGAAGTCTTGTTTGCGGCAGCCGTTGTTTTGTTCGGCCTTTGGTGGGCGCTGACGGGTACCGGAATTACCCAATGGCTGGGCATCATCTTTATTGGTCTGGGCATCGGTTGGATCATCGCCGCCGATCAACGCCGTCGCTTTGCCCAAGATGGGGATGGGCCGGGTGTCGTGCAGATCAGGGAACGGCGTTTGGCCTATTTTGGCCCGTTGGATGGCGGTGTCATGGATATGGCTGACCTGAACCGGTTAGAGATTGATCCCAGCAGTCGCCCTGACCCCAGCTGGGTTTTGACCAGTATCGAAGGGCAGGTTCTGAGCATCCCAATCAATGCCAAGGGCGCGGAAGACCTGTTTGATGTCTTTGCCAGCCTGCCTGAGATCAAAACCAGCACCGTTCTGGATGTGCTGTCACACACACCTGATGCGCGGGTAACCGTATGGAGCCGGGTCAAGCCGCTCTTGCATTGACGGCAGCCTTCGGGCAGGTCTCGAACACCACCTATTCAACAGCGGAGCGCTGCAGTCATGTCTATCCCTCAATCTGGCGGCGGCCCTATCGAACATCACGATCAGCTGGCAGAGGTGCTGGCGAAAGGGTGCAAGCCTAAGGCAGATTGGCGCATTGGCACTGAGCATGAAAAGTTCGGCTATTGTCAGGACAGCTTGCTGCCGCTGCCCTATGAGGGCGAACGTTCGATCAAGGCTGTGCTGGAGGGGCTTGAGGGGCGCTTTGGTTGGGACCGGGTCGAGGAAGAAGGCAAGATCATTGGCCTGACCAAGGATGGCGCAAACGTCAGTCTTGAACCGGGTGGTGCTTTGGAATTGTCCGGTGCCCCGCTGGAGACGATCCACCAGACCTGTGATGAGGTGAACACCCATCTGGCAGAGGTGAAATCCGTCTCGGATGAAATTGGCGTGAAGTTCATCGGCCTTGGTGCCGCACCCGAATGGACGCATGCGCAGATGCCGCTGATGCCCAAGGGCCGCTACAAGCTGATGAACAACTACATGGAAAAGGTCGGCACCATGGGGACCTCCATGATGCGGCGCACCTGTACTGTGCAGGTGAACCTCGATTTCGGGTCTGAGGCGGACATGGTCCAAAAAATGCGCGTCGCGATTGCCTTGCAACCCATTGCAGCTGCGCTTTTCGCCAATTCGCCGTTCTTTGAGGGCAAGGTCAATGGCCATAAATCTTGGCGTTCCCGCATCTGGCGGGACCTTGATGCGGATCGCACCGGCATGGTCCCCTTCGTCTTTGACGAAGGCTTCGGTTTTGAGGCTTGGGTGCAATGGGTATTGGATGTGCCGATGTATTTTGTCTACCGTGATGGCAAATACATCAACGCGCTGGGCATGTCGTTCCGGGATTTTCTGAAGGGTGAATTGCCTGCGTTGCCGGGTGAAAAACCGCTCCTGTCGGATTGGGCCGACCATCTCACAACGGTGTTCCCCGAGGCGCGAGTGAAACAGTTTATCGAGATGCGCGGGGCGGATGGCGGCCCTTGGCGGAGGCTCTGCGCGCTGCCTGCGTTCTGGGTTGGGCTGATGTATGATCAGACGGCCTTGGATGCGGCCTGGGACCTGTGCAAAGACTGGAGCGCGGAACAGCGCGATGCGCTACGCGTGGCCGCTTCTGTGGATGGGCTGCAGGCGCAGGTTGACGGGATCAACATGCATGATCTGGCGCGCGAAGTCGTGGCGATCTCACACGCGGGCTTGAAAGCACGGGCAATGCCTGGTGCCGGTGGTCTGATCGCGGATGAGACACATTTCCTGAACGCGCTGCATGAGACGATTGAAAGCGGCAAAACGCCTGCGGATGAACTGCTGGATCACTACAACGGTGATTGGGGCGGTGATCTGAAACGGATTTACAGCGAATACAGCTACTAGGTGTCGGCCTTCGCCCTGATCTTTGTCTCGGTCCCTTTGCGCAATCGCATGATGTTCCCCCAGTGGCGGGCGTAGATCAGGAAACACAGCACAGCTGAGATCACGAACATCTCGCCCGTGGTGATGAAACCGATGATCAGTGGCAGCCACCCGGCTGTGACCAAAGCGGCCATTGATGAATAGCGCGATAAGCCTGCCACAATCAGCCAGATGGCGCAGGCGATCAGCCCGATTTGCCAATTGATCGCAAGAATGATCCCAAAGTAGGTCGCCACCCCTTTGCCGCCTTTGAACCCCAGCCATACGGGGAAACAATGACCCAGAAACGCCATCAGCGCGCCCAGCTGTGCTGCGTCCTCGGCCGCCAATTGGCGCGCGGCCAGTACGACGATTGCCCCTTTCGCGGCATCGAAAAGCAATGTCAGGGCGGCGGCTTTCTTGTTTCCGGTGCGCAACACATTTGTGGCCCCGATATTGCCTGACCCAATCTCGCGCAAGTTCCCAAGGTTCATGGCCCGTGCAAGGATCATCCCGCCTGACACAGAACCGATCAGATAGCCGATGACCGCCCAAAGCGCCAAGACCGCATAAGTGCTTGTGATATCCGGCATTACTTGCCCTCCCAAACCCGATCGCCGCTGACCCATGTCCCCAGGACGCGGCCCTGCATGCGTGCCCCATCAAAGGGGGTATTCTTGGATTTTGACAAGAGTGCGGCGCGGTCCAACTGGAAAGGCGCGTCAGGGTCAAAGAGGATCAAATCGGCGGGGGCTTCGGCTTGCAGCCGTCCGGCGTTCAGGCCCAGCAGGCGCGCCGGGTTCAACGACATGGCGCGGAACAGGCGCGGTAGGTCGATCATCTCGGAATGGTAGAGCCGCAGGGCGGCTGGCAGCAGTGTCTCTAATCCTACCGCACCGCTTGCCGCCTCTTCATAGGGCAGGCGTTTGCTCTCCTCATCCTGGGGCGTGTGCATAGAACTGATGATGTCGATCAGCCCTTCGGCGACCGCATGCACTACGGCAACGCGGTCTTCCTCGCTGCGCAGGGGTGGTTTGAGCTTAAAGAAGGTGCGGTAATCGGCCACGTCCAATTCGTTTAACGTCAGATGATGCACGCCGATCCCGGCAGTAATCTGCAACCCATTGCGCTTGGCCCGCTCTAGCGCGGGCAGGGCGCGCGCTGTCGTGATCTGGTCCACGTGATAGCGCGCACCCGTCATTTCCAGCAGGCTGATATCGCGGTCAAGTGCCATACGCTCGGCCATCGGGCTGACGCCCGGCAGACCGCGCAAGGAGGCGAATTTGCCCGAGGTGACGGCAGCACCTTCGGACAGTCCCGGTTCCTGCACATGCCCGATCACCAGCGCATCCAAAGAGCGCGCATAGGTAAGGGCGCGGCTGAAGACCTTGGTGTTTGTCACAACACGGTCGCAATCGGTGAAGGCGACAGCACCTGCATCTTGTAGAAACCCAATCTCGGTCATTTCACGCCCGTCGCGCCCTTTGGTCAGCGCGGCCATAGGCAGCACATGCACAGGTGCGTCTTCTTGGGCGCGGCGTTCGACGAACTCCAGCGTTTCGGGTGTGTCGATGGCGGGCAGCGTGTCGGGACGGGTTACGATTGTGGTCACGCCTCCGGCAGCAGCGGCCAGCCCTGCGGAACGAAAGCTTTCCTTGTGCCTTTCCCCGGGCTCCGAGACTTTGACGCCAATGTCGATGATACCGGGGGCCAGGCATTTTCCGCCGCAGTCAATGACATTGGCAGATTTGGGCGGTTTGGCACCCTCTTCATACACTTCCGCGATCGTGCCATTTTCAACCAGGATCGCGCCCGGCCCATCTGTCAGGGCGATCGGGTCGATCAAACGGGCGTTGGTGAAAAACGTGGTGGTCATGCTTGGCCCTTTTGGATGTTACGCATCAATCGAAGGACTTCACGCGCGTCGTTGATACGCTCAAACCCAATGTTCTTCGTGATCGTCGCATCATCTGTCTTGTGTGTTTCTGTCGAGAAATAGACGCTTGATTTGTCATTTTCGCGATATTCAAGCTGGGTGTCTTGGGTGATCGGATATGATTTCAGCGTCCGCCCCTTCATGGGCAGGTCTTTGGCAACAAAGGCACGCTTGTTTGTCAGCGAGTAAAATGTGCGCTTTCTGATAAAGGAAGGACCGGCAAGTGTGCCGACCAACAATGCGATGCCTGCACCGAAATGTAGTAAGCCAAACGTCCAGAAAATGCCGCCTGCAAAGGAGGCGCCGATCATCCAAAAAAGTGCGAAGCCCGCAAAGAAAATCGCAAAAATTGCCGTACCAATCATCGCGGGTGTCAGCACAAATGCCGCATCTGGGCGTCCTTGCCAGACAACATGCTCATCATCGTCCAGGATGTCTTTCCAGACCTGATCGTCGTCGGCCTTGGTCATCCGGCTACCCATATCAGTAGGCCGACAAATGCGAACATCGCGATCAGTGCATACATCGCGATCATGCCACCGACCCGTGCGTCTGATTTGGCTGGTTTGCCGCTGGAGGTCTCGGTTGCGCCTTTGGCCCCGTCGGACGGAAGCGGTTCGAACTTCACGCTTGCCCCTTCCTCGGTATAGGTGCCGATCCATTTCAGCGGGGCGGTGGGGGTGATCGTGGTCTCAAACCCACCAAAGGCTTGTGACAGCACAATCAGAACCTGCCCGCTCATCGCGTTCAGGCGCGCGGCGTTTGGTTTCACATCTGCCTCAGCCACACCTAATCCCTCGGTCAGGTAACCTGCCAGACCCAGCCCACCGAGGTTGCTGAGCGGGAAGAGTTCGACAAAGTCACTGTCCAGATGGGTCACCCCCAAGGCACGGTGGATCGGTGCGGGGGTGTCTTCATCCGGGCTTTCGGTAAAGCGCTGGGCCTGCTCTGTCGTTAGGTTCGCCGTGAAAATACGGATCACGCCGCGCTCGGTGGCTTTGACGTGGAAGGTCTCGCTCACGCCATCACCTCTTTCGGGCCGCGGCTGGCGCGCAGGTTTTGCGCCAAAAGGTCCATTGCGGCCATGCGCACAGCGACTCCCATTTCGACCTGTTCTTGGATGACAGATCGGTTGATGTCGTCTGCAATTGTCCCGTCAATCTCGACCCCGCGGTTCATTGGGCCGGGGTGCATGACGATGGCGTCGGGCTTGGCATGGGCCAGTTTGGTGGCGTCCAAACCGTAGCGGTGGAAATATTCACGTTCTGAGGGGATAAAACCACCGTCCATACGCTCTTTTTGCAAGCGAAGCATCATGACGACATCAACGTCTTTGAGGCCTTCTTGCATGTCCTCGAACACCTCAACCCCGAAATCGGCAACGCCGGACGGCATGAGGGTTGGCGGCGCAATCAACCTGATGCGGTTTTCCATCTTGCCCAGCAGCATGATGTTGGAGCGCGCCACGCGGCTGTGCGCGATATCACCGCAAATCGCAATGGACAGGCGATGCAGGCGGCCTTTGGCCCGCCGGATCGTCAGCGCATCCAGCAACGCCTGTGTGGGATGCTCGTGTTTACCGTCGCCCGCGTTGAGCACAGCGCAGTTGACCTTCTGCGACAAAAGATCGACAGCGCCGGAATGCGGATGCCGCACTACAAGCAGATCAGGCCGCATCGCGTTCAGTGTCAGCGCTGTATCAATCAGCGTCTCACCTTTTTTGATGGATGAGGCCTGCATCCCCATGTTCATCACATCGGCCCCCAACCGCTTGCCTGCCAGCTCAAAACTGGCCTGCGTACGGGTAGAGTTTTCAAAGAACATATTAATTTGCGTCAGCCCCGCCAGCACATCACGGTGCGCCACCCCGCGCCTGTTGTGATCAGCATAGCTGTCTGCCAGATCCAGAAGCGTCGTAACCTCGGTAGGATGCAGCGGTTCGATACCCAAAAGATGCTTGGCGCGGAATGTCATTGGGGCCCTCTTCGCAGCGGTTCGCGCCCTTATAGGTGGCTGACATGCCACGATCAATGCCGCAAGCACTGCACATCCTCGCCGATCCGTCCTATCGTAAGGGTGATGGATTCGAGCGAGACATATTGGACCAACCGGGCCCTGTTGGAGTGGCAGGTCGAATTGGGCGCGACAGACGCAATTCTGGACGCGCCCGTGGATCGATATGCGTTGGAAGCTGTGAAACCCGCGCCAAAGGTCGCGGCGCCAGAAAAACCGGCAGCTGTTGCTCCTGTTCAAGAAAAGAAGCCAGAGGTTGATGTCGTCGCGCTTGCGCGAACGGCGGCTGAAACGGCCACTGATTTGGATGCATTATCTGCGGCAATGCAGGCGTTTGAGCATTGTGAGTTGAAGAAAGGCGCGCGTAGTTTTGTCTTTTGCGATGGCAACCCTGCGGCGCGTGTGATGATCATCGGTGAAGCGCCGGGTCGGGAAGAGGATCGTGCGGGGCGTCCTTTTGTGGGCCGTGCGGGGCAGTTGCTGGACCGGATGCTGGAGGCGATCCAGATGGGGCGTGCGGCGGATGATGCAGCGCGCAGTGTTTATATCACCAACGTGCTACCATGGCGGCCGCCGTCGAACCGGACGCCGGAAAAGGCTGAAATCGCGATGATGCTGCCGTTTCTGGAACGCCACATTGCCTTGGCTGATCCTGAGGTCATAGTGCTGATGGGCAATACGCCCTGTCAGGCCCTGCTGGGGCGTACGGGCATCACGCGGATGCGGGGGACCTGGGTCGAGGTTTTGGGCAAACCCTGCCTGCCCATGTTCCACCCCGCCTATCTGTTGCGTAATCCGATTGCCAAGCGCGAGGCTTGGGCCGATTTGCTGGAATTAAACGCGCGGCTGCGCGGCTGAAAGAGGTTTAAAATGAAACGATTGGCCATGATTGCGGCCTGCTATGCAGTGCCGTTGGCGGCAGACCCCCTCGATCTGATCGACTATGAGGCCTTGTTCGCGGAAAAGGCAGCGGATGTCATGGAGGTGTCGGAAACCCGGTCAATTCTGCGCATTGGTGACATCACCCTGATCCGGGATGAAAGCCTGCCGCGCGGCTACACCGGCATTGACGAAGGCGGGCAGGGGGCCATGGGCTGTTTTGTCAGCATTCTGGCCACGATTGAAAGTGCGATGCAGGCCTGTGAGGCGGAACTGCCCGCCGATCAAGTGGAAACGCAGATGGCATATCGTACCCAAGCGCTGACGTTTTATGGCCAGAACTCGGTGCCTGAAGCATCGTTTGAGCTGGTAGAAGAGCGCTACAACGCTTTGGTCGCATCCCAGATCGAAGGTGCCCGCCCGTTCTGTTCAAACCTTGATCTTGTCACCACGCTGGCCGACCGCGTGTTTTCCGATGAAGGGGCCGCAGAAATCAGCGGCATGATGTCGACCCCGCGTTTGCCTGTGGCCAACCCCTGTCTGTGAGGATCAAATGAGCCGGATTGACGAAACGATGGCGTTTGTCCCCGTACGCATTGCGGTGCTGACGGTCAGCGACACACGGCAATTGGCTGATGATAAATCAGGCCAAACGTTGGTCGATCGCATTACTGCCGCTGGCCATGTGCTGGCCGACCGTACAATCATCGCCGATGAGCGGGACCAGATTGCCGAAAAACTGCGCGCATGGTGCGCGGATGATGCTGTTGATGTAGTTATCTCGACCGGTGGGACTGGCCTGACGGGCCGGGATGTCACAGTCGAGGCGCATCGCGATGTCTATGAAAAGGAAATCGACGCTTTTGGTACGATCTTTACCATCGTCAGTATGCAAAAGATTGGGACCAGTGCAGTTCAAAGCCGTGCGACCGCAGGTGTCGCGCAGGGCACCTATCTCTTTGCGCTGCCGGGGTCACCCGGTGCTTGCAAGGATGCTTGGGATGAAATTCTGCTCAAACAGCTGGATTATCGCCACCGCCCCTGCAACTTTGTGGAAATCATGCCGCGCTTGGATGAACATCTGCGACGGAAATAACGCCTGCGCGCGTATCACTGGAAAGTGGGCGATGGCCGCCTAAATCCTAAGGCAGGCCAAGGATAGGTATGATGCGGTTTCTACGTCGTAGCCTTGTAGGTGTTTTCTTGCTGGCGGTGACGCTGGCCCTGATCGCTTGGGCCGGTATCATGGTGCAAGGTGCTGTCGTTGCGCGCATGAATGAAGAACCGCGCAGTTTTCCGCAGCGTGAACGGGTTTTGGCCGTCAATGTCGTGACGCTTGAACCGCAGACCATCATTCCCGAAACGACCGTTTTTGGCGAATTGCGCAGCCAGCGCACGCTGGATTTGCGCAGTGCGACCGGTGGGACGGTGTTAGAGGCCAGCGACGCACTTGTCGAAGGTGGCAGGGTTACAGCAGGCCAGCTTTTGCTGCGCATTGATCCGGCAGAGGCGCAGGCCGCACTGGATCGTGCAGGTGCAGACTTACAGGACGCGCAAGCAGAGCTGCGCGACGCAGAGCGCGCATTGGTTCTGGCCGAGGATGAATTGGCAGCTGCGCGTGCGCAGGCGGTATTGCAGGACCGGGCGCTTGACCGTGCCCGCGATCTTGAAACGCGCGGTGTCGGCACTGCTGCGACCGTTGAAACGGCAGAACTGGCCGCGTCTTCCGCGCAAGCCGCGGTTTTGACCCGCAGGCAGTCATTGGCATCGGCGCAAGCCCGCATTGATCAGGCCACGACACGTCTGGCACGTGCGCAGATCAGCGTGGCAGAGGCTGAACGGGCGGTTGATGATACGCAAGTCTTTGCCGCATTCGATGGCACACTGTCAGAGGTCACGATCAGCCCTGGTGGCCGTGTCACCGCCAATGAACGCTTTGGCCAATTGGTCGATCCAACGCGGCTGGAAGTGTCTTTCCGTGTCTCAACATCGCAATATGCGCGCCTATTGGATGACACTGGTAGGCTGACTCCTGCACCTATCGCTGTGACCTTGGATGTATCCGGCGTGAACCTGCGCGCCGAAGGGCAAATCACCCGTGAAAGTGCGGCGGTAGGCGATGGCCAGACAGGGCGCTTGCTATTTGCTCAGCTTGAAGTAGCACCGGGTTTTCGCCCCGGTGATTTTGTGACCGTGCGGATCAATGAACCTGCTTTGGATGACGTGGCCTTGGTACCTGCAACAGCCGTGGCCCCGGACCAGACGGTGTTGGTCGTGGGCGAAGAAGACCGGTTGCGCAATGCACAGGTCAGTTTGTTGCGACGTCAGGGCGATGATGTAATCATTGATGTAGGCGCGGCGGCGGGTGCCACGATCGTTGCTGAGCGCTCGCCACTCTTGGGGGCCGGCATCAAGGTGCGGCCGATCCAACCGGGCGGGGCGCAGGTTGCAGCCGCGCCTGAAATGATCACGCTAGATGCAGAACGCCGGGCCAAGCTGATCGCCTTTGTCAGCGAAGGGCGCATGCCTGATGATGTGAAGGCACGGATTATTGGCCAATTGGAGGCGGAAGAGGTTTCATCCGAAACTGTGTCTCGGCTTGAAGCGCGGATGGGCAGCTGATGGTCACTGGGGGTGAGCGGTTGAGCGCGAGTGCTGGCGGCATTCTGTCGTATTTTACCCGCCACCGGACAGCGGCGAACCTGTTGTTGGTATTAATGCTGACAGCGGGACTGTTTGCGTTCCCCAACATGCGTGCGCAGTTTTTTCCTGATGTCGTTGTCGATGATCTGACCGTATCAGTCACATGGGACGGGGCAGGTGCCGAGGATGTTGATGCCGCCATTGTGCAGGTAGTTGAACCGGTTTTGTTGGGGGTTGAGGGGGTCACCTCCTCCTCCTCCACCTCGCGCGAAGGGCGTGCCTCGATCCGGATCGAGTTCGACCCCGGTTATGACATCGACCGCGCCGCCGAAGATGTGCAATTGGCCGTGGATGGCATAACCAGCTTGCCCGAAGATGCCGAGGAACCATCTGTCAGACGCGGCGGCTGGCGTGACAGGGTGACAGATGTGGTGATCACCGGCCCGGTGGGCGTTGATCAACTGGGCCGCTTTGCCGATGAGTTTTCGACGCGGCTTTTTGCCGAAGGTGTCACCCAAGTGATCGTGCAGGGCGTCGCGGCACCGTCCACGATTGTGGAGGTGCCGTCGCTGTCGTTGATCCAGTATGACATCGGCCTTGCCGATATCTCTGCCCGCATTGCGGAAGAGGCTGCCGCTGATCCCGCTGGTGATGTCTCCGCCAATGCGCGCGTGCGCACCGGCGTGGCCAAGCGGAGCGCGGAAGAGATTGGCGCGATTGTCTTGCGCTCAAACCCCGATGGATCACAGCTGACGATTGATGATGTCGCTACGGTGCGGGTGGAAGGTGCGGATCGGGAACGCGCGTATTTTGTGGGCGACGATCCTGCCATCAAGGTCCGGGTACAACGCACACCGCAAGGTGATGCGATTGGCATGCAGGAAACGGTTGAAGCGGTCGCGCAAGAGCTGGAGGCCACTCTGCCCAGCGGTGTGACCATCGCCCTGACGAACGGGCGATCGGAGCTGATCCAGGGACGTCTGAATATCCTGCTGGATAACGGGCTGACCGGGCTAATGCTGGTTGTGGGGCTGCTGTTTCTGTTCCTGAATGCGCGCACCGCCTTTTGGGTCGCTTTTGGCATTCCAGTTGCGATGCTGGCCGCGATTGCCCTGATGTATGCGGTGGGGATCACGATCAACATGATCTCTCTTTTTGCGCTGATCATCACGCTGGGCATCGTGGTGGACGACGCGATTGTTGTTGGTGAACACGCGGATTTCCGAGTCAGGCAATTGGGTGAGGACCCAACGGTTGCCGCAGAACGCGCCGCAAACCGGATGTTCAGCCCCGTCTTTTCGGCAACAATCACGACCATCATCGCCTTTTTTGGTTTGGTCGTAATTGGTGGCCGATTTGGTGATCTGATCTCGGATATTCCGTTCACCGTGATTGTGGTGCTGACCGCCAGCCTGATCGAATGCTTTCTGATCTTGCCGAACCACTTGGCTCATTCCATTGCGCATTCGGCGAAAGAACATTGGTATGACTGGCCGTCGCGCACGGTGAACCGGGGCTTTGACTGGTTCAAAGAAACACTGTTCCGCCCCTTCATGGGGTTGGTGATCAAGGCCCGCTATCCGGTCTTTGCGATGGCGCTGGTCTTGCTGGCCAGTCAGGTGACATTGTTCATCAAGGGCGAGGTCAACTGGCGGTTCTTCAATGCGCCAGAGCAAAGCCAGGTCACTGGCAATTTTGCGATGCTGCCTGGTGCGACCCGCGAAGACACCTTTGCGATGATGCAAGAGATGCAGCGCGCGGCAGAGGCCTTGGGTGCGGAATATGAGGCTGAGCATGGGGCGAACCCGCTGAAATTTGTCGTGGCTGAAATCGGCGGCAATTCAGGCCGCGCGATCGCGGGGTCAGACACCAAAGATGCGGATCAACTGGGTGCCATCACGATTGAACTGATCGACGCAGACAGCCGCCCCTATACCAGCTTTGCCTTTGTCAGCGCCCTGCAAGATGCCATCGTGCGGCACCCGATGGCTGAGACTGTCAGCTTCCGCAGTTGGGGCTCTGGTCCTGGTGGCGACAGTCTGGATATCCAAATGTTCGGTGCCGATAGCGAAACACTGAAAGCCGCGGCTGAGGCGCTGAAGAGTGAGCTGGCGCAATTTGCCGAAATATCAGGGCTGGAAGATACGCTGGCCTATGACAAAGAAGAGTTGATCCTTGAGCTGACGCCGCAGGGCGATGCGCTAGGCCTGAGTATTGATGGGCTGGGTCGGGTGCTGCGCAACCGTCTGGGTGGGATTGAGGCGGCAAGCTTTCCCGATGGTGCGCGCTCTGCGACGATCAGGGTTGAACTGCCTGCCGGAGAGCTATCGGCTGACTTCCTCGACCGGACCCAGATCAGGACGCCTGAAGGGGTCTATGTGCCGCTGGCGGATGTGGTGACAGTGCAAAGCCGTACTGGTTTTTCCACAGTACGGCGCGAAAATGGTATCCAGCTGATCTCGGTCATTGGTGATCTGGATGATGAGGATGCTGCGCGGGCGACCGAAATCCAGCAGATCATCAACGCGGATATCCTGCCGCGGGTCGAAAGCGATTTCGGGATCGAAACGCAATTGTCCGGACAAAGTGAGCAGGAACAGCGGTTCCTGAATGACGCGCGCACCGGGCTGATTTTGGTGCTGTTGGGGATTTACCTGACGCTGTCGTGGATTTTCAGCAGTTGGACCCGGCCTGTCGTGGTGATGTCGATCATTCCTTTCGCGCTCGTGGGGACGATTTATGGCCACTACGTCTGGGGTATCCCGATGAGTATGTTTACTGTTGTCGGCCTGATTGGCATGGTGGGGATTATTATCAACGACAGTATCGTGCTGGTCACAACAGTAGACGAATACGCGCAAGACCGCGGCCTGGTGCCGGCTATCATTGATGGCGCAGTGGATCGTTTGCGGCCTGTGATGCTGACGACACTTACGACGGTGCTAGGGCTGACACCGCTGCTTTATGAAGGGTCCAATCAGGCAGAGTTTTTGAAGCCAACCGTGGTCACATTGGTCTTTGGGTTGGCCTTCGGAATGGTGTTGGTCTTGCTGGTTGTACCGTCCGTGATGGCGATGCAGGCCGATGTATATCGGCAGGTCCAAGCCGCTAAGCGGGCGTTGCGCGGGCGCAGGATGGCGATGTTTGTACCCGCCGGGCTGGGTGCGCTGGGTGCGCTGGCGCTATTTGCGCTGACAGTCGGGCCTGTTTTGTTGACAGGTGCGCCATTGCCTGCGGCAGCAAGCGTTCTGCCGATGCTCAATGGTGGTGTAGGGCCAGCATTTGCGCTGTTTGCAGCGGGTCTTATGTTGTTGCTGCTGGCGATTTATGCGGTGGCCTTGCTGGGGCAGGGCCTGCGCCGGGCGCGGGGTTAGCCCGCGCTGCATCCTTGCAGATCAATCGCATGCCCATCATTGGCCAGCACCGTGATGCGCACGCCAGAGCGGTCAAAGGCAAAGGGCTGACCGCTGGGGTGCACCATATCAACTGTCGCGCTCAGCCTGTTGCCATCGCGCGTAACTTCCGCTTGTGATACCCAGATGCGTGGGTCACTGGGCTCAATTACGACGAATTCGGATGTGCCAGAGGCGGGCACGTCAATTTGCGTTGTCATGCGCAGCCCATCGCTAATGGGGTCGATGACACAGATGACATGCGCGACACCGGCCTCTGACCGTGTCAGAGGGGCATCTGCAAGCGCTGCAGAAATCGCGGCATCGGGTGCGCCGATCTGGGGTAGAACCGTATCAAAAGAGAATGAAACAGGAATGCAGATTTCCTCGCAGACGCCAATGGTCACTTCGCCTGAGATAGGGATATCACCTGATACATCGCCCGCATCCACGGTCAGGGGGAAGACGACGCTGTCAAAATACCCGATCGAATAAAGGCCCGCGTCATCGAAGACATCTGGCACAGGCCAATGCGGTGTAACGCTGGTAATGCCGCTGTCGCTGGTAAAGGTGAATTGGGGCGGGATGCCCGCCTCGCCCGGCGCACGCCAATAGGTGATCCAGCCGGGGGCGAGTGTGATTTTAAGCGCTGAGATATGATCGCCAGCTTCCGTGCGCCAGCCGGTCAGCACCTCAAACTGCGCTTTGTCGGCATAGCCCTGCGCCGCACCAAAGGTCGGCAGTATGGCCAGGACGGCAGATATCAGCATGTTCTTGCGCATGGGTCTTTAGTTATTCATCCCGGCTGCAATGGGAAGTCACGTTTGCGATAGGCTTTGCGACGATGGCGCTTGCGTCACAGGGAACGGAGACACATCTTAGGGGCATGACCGCTTTAGATTCGACCCTTGTCGGCAAGCTATTGATCGCAATGCCCGATATGTCCGACCCGCGCTTTGCCAAGTCCGTCGTTTATATGTGCGCCCATTCTGATGAAGGCGGCATGGGGTTGATCGTGAACAGACCACAGCCCGAAGTGAAATTTGCCAAGCTTTTGGAACAGATGGAGATCCCTGTGTCGGTCGGCGCGCGTGATGTGCGGGTGCATTATG
>JBCAZI010000019.1:0-40680 GCA_038533095.1 Pseudomonadota bacterium | reverse complement strand
TGGATCGATCTTTTGGGTCATCAAAGGCGTGATCCTGTGCCGCCAACCCATCTTGCGGCTTGATGAATACCTCTCTGCCGATGGTATCCGCCGCTGCGCCATCGTCTGCAAACCCGGATTGATCCGGGTCGAGGCCACGCCCAAACGCGCGTTCCAGGGTTGGCGATACCTGCCCGTGGCAGATGCCCCGCGTGACCTTCCCGAAGGACGACAAGACGAAGAGGCACTGCCGCCGGAACTGTCCAAGGCGCTTGCCGCGATTGGTGTCCGCTAGGCAGACCAAATCCTCTGTGCCATGATCCAGCACAGGAGGAGCCAAAATGACTGTTTTCACCAGCCCTTACCCGGATGTCCCTGCGTCCGATCTAACGATCACCCAGCGCGTATTCCAAGGTCTTGAAACACGGCCAGATGAGGTTGTTTTGACAGATGGTATGTCTGGGCAAACGATCGCCGCTGCCGATTTCATGGATCAGGTCAAACGTATGGCGGGCGGGTTGGCCGCAGCCGGGTTCGGGGCTGGCAAGACGGTGGCGATCATGGCCCCGAACATGCCCGAATACTGTGTGATTTTTCATGCGGTGGCTTGGGGCGGGGGAACGGTCACAACGCTAAACCCGACATACACCGCGACTGAGGTCGCGCATCAACTGGCCGATTCCGGCGCTGACCTGTTGATCACGATCCCCGGTTTAACGGCAATCGCCAATGAAGCCGCCGGTGATGTGCCTGTCGTCGCGATTGGGACGCCAGCCTACGACGCACTCTTTGGCACCCCAATCACCACCCAGGTACCGGTCGACCTGGATGACTTTAGCGTCGTCCTGCCCTATTCCTCTGGCACAACTGGCCTGCCAAAGGGCGTCATGCTGTCGCACCGCAATCTGGTGATCAATGTCGATCAAACCATTGTTACGGCTGATTTCAAACCCGGTGAAGTGACCGCCGCCTTCCTGCCATTCTTTCATATCTATGGCATGACCGTTTTGATGAATATTCATCTGGCCGGTGGCGGGGCGCTGGTCACCATGCCGCGTTTTGACCTGCCGCTTTTTCTGCAGATCAGCCAAGAGCATAAGGCGCAGCGCATGTGGGTCGTACCCCCGGTTGCGCTGGCCTTGGCCAAACACCCGTTGGTCGACGACTATGATCTGGCATCGCTTGAGGAAGTATTCATTGCAGCCGCCCCATCGGGTGCAGACCTGTCTGACGCGATTGCCGCGCGCTTGGGCTGCAAAGCATTGCAAGGTTACGGCATGACCGAGCTGAGCCCCGTATCCCATGTGGTCCCGCGCAACGCCCCGCGATCAGGTGCCGCAGGGGTCACTGTGCCGAATACCGCCTGCCGTATCGTGCATATCGAAACCGGTCAGGACCTACCCGCAGGCGAAGAAGGCGAGCTTTGGATCAAAGGCCCGCAGGTCATGCAAGGATACCTCAACAATGCCAAAGCCACGCAAGAAACCATGGCAGCGGGCGATTGGCTGCGCACGGGCGACATCGGCAAAATTGACAGTGATGGCTATCTTTTCATCACCGATCGCCTGAAAGAGCTGATCAAATACAACGGCTTCCAAGTCGCCCCGGCAGAGCTGGAGGCCACATTGGTTGCGATGGCGGGCATCACCGATGCCGCTGTCATTGGCAAACCGGATGACGCGGTGGGTGAATTGCCCATTGCATTTGTTGTTGCGGGTGACCCCGTCCCGGATGAGGACGCGATCAAAGCCCATATTGATGACCATTTGGCACATTATAAACAGCTACACGAAATCCATTTCGTGGATGAGATCCCGAAATCAGCTTCGGGCAAGATACTCAGGCGGTTCCTGCGCGATGGGTTGGCGGCCGATAGCTAGACGGCCGGGTGTACCGCTCTATAGTCGCCACAACGCAATCGCTATCAAGGGCATCCTGCCATGAAACCACCATCCGGTCGCGCCGCCCGCAGGTTGGCCAAAAAGGGCGGCAAATCCGCGCCACTGACCATCGCGGATGTGGCAAGCCGCGTTGCGAAAGCAGCTGTGAAAGGCGTCGACAAAACCGTTGCGGCGCGCGGCAAACGGATCCTGACCTCATACCTGCAAACCGCTCAATCCCATGGGCTGCCCGTTAAAGAAATCGTAGCAGAAATGGCCAGCGGGCAGGCCGCTTGGCGGCTGGGTCATGCTGTGCGCGATGAGATTTTGAAATCACCACCCGAAGCCGTACAAAACGCGGCCTGCACACAAGGCTGCGCGTTTTGCTGTATTTTGTCCGGTGGCGAAGGCGGGGTGATCACCGGGTTTGAGGCCGCGCAGTTACATGCTGCTGTCGCCCCTTTGGCCGGTCAGCCTGATGGCCGCGCATGGCATTCTTCGGCCTGCCCCGCTCTTGACCCAGAAACGCGCAGTTGCCGTGCCTATGATGCGCGCCCCATGATCTGCCGCTCTTTCATGTCAACGGATGCGGATGCATGCGCACGCAACGCAGAAGGCGGTGCCGAGAAAGGGGCGGGGCTGTTAGGCAGTCATCTGGATTACCTTCTCATACATGCTTTGAGCCGGCAGGCACTGAAAGGGATCACGCAGGTCCATACATACAGCATGGCCGCAACCGCCGATGCCGCTGTTACAGGTACACCGATGGAAAGCGGATTGGCCGCAGCACGCCACAAACCTTCGGCTTTAGAGGCAGCATGCCGCGATGCGGTCAAAGCCGCACAGGCTTGATCTCAGATACCCAGGACCATCTGCAGAGCCTTCAGCTTGGCCCGCTGATCATCACTCCAGTCGCGGCGACGGCCGCGGAACAGGGTCGCTTGGCTGGCATGGATCAACCCATCATCAAGAATTTTCAGCCCATTGGCGCGCAACGTCTCACCAGTTGAGGTGATATCGGCAATCGCCTCGGCTGTTTCGTTCTTGACGGTGCCTTCGGTCGCACCTTGACTATCAACCAGCTGATAATCGGCCACCCCCTGCTCGCGCAGAAAATCGCGCACCAAACGGTGGTATTTGGTGGCGATCCGCAACCGAAACCCGTGGGTCTGCCGGAAAGCCGCTGCTGCCGCATCAAGATCATCCAGAGTGCTGACATCGACCCAGGCCTGTGGCACTGCAATGATCAGATCGGCCCCGCCAAACCCCATTGGCGCCAATTCCGCGACCCGCGCATCCCAATTGGCCAGTTTTTCACGCACCAGATCGGACCCGGTCACGCCCAGATGGATATTGCCTGCCGCCAGCTCGCGTGGGATTTCCCCGGCTGACAGCAAGACCAATTCAACACCGTCGATCCCATCAACAGCGCCAGCATATTCACGGTCTGACCCGGATTTGCGCAGCCCGATACCGCGCGCGCCGAACCAATCAAAGGTCTTTTGCATCAATCGGCCCTTTGAGGGCACACCTAACTTCAGCATCACCGTAACCCCAAAGCCAAATCCGGTCGGATCACCCCGCCCACCGCAGGCACGGCACGGCCCTGCCCCAGCTGTGCGGTCAGGGCATCATAGCGCCCACCAGTCGCAACCGGCGGGTGGTCGGGGCGACCTGTGGCATAGAATCCAAAAACAAACCCGTCATAATATTCAAGCGAGGTGCGCCCGTAGCTGCCTTCAAAATCAAGGTTCGCCACATCAACACCGCGATCTGCCATCGCATCCAGCCGGGCATCCATACCCGCGACAGCATCCGCAATCGCAGGCATATCAACAGCAATATCGCGCAGGGCGCTCAGGACATGCGGGGCCGTTTCGCGCAAATTGAGGATGGCGTCGATCAGGGCGATCTCTTCTGCGGCAATCGAGGCAGCCTCTGCATCGGCGCGCAAAGCATCAATGCGCGCTGCAACTTCCTTCCGGCTGCGCAGCCCGATATCCGGCCCCGCAGCCGCAAAGGGATCATCGGCCGCCAATAGGGTTGCGCGCGCAGGTGGCACTTTGCCTGATCCAAAGCGCTTCAAAAGGGCACGGAACCGACCAGGGCGCCAGATATGGCGCAGCAGCGCCGCTTTGCGCGCCTTTGTCGTGCGCAAGCCGCGCACAGCAGCCATCAGGACACCAATGTCACCGGTGGCTGCCCGCACGGGTAAGCCTGCCAAGCCTTCGGCAATGGCTGCAAACACCTCTGCATCAGCCTGCGCCGGATTTTGACCGTCAAACACCTCATAGCCCACCTGCACATATTCATTGGCGCGGGTTTCATCCGTCTCCTGCTTGCGAAACACTTTGCCTGCGTAGGTGTAGCGTGCCGGGTCTGCATGAGATTGCATATGCATCTGCACAACTGGCACAGTAAAGTCAGGGCGCAACACCATCTCGCCCTGCAACGGATCGGACGTCAGGTAGGCACGCGCGCGAATATCCTCGCCATAAAGGTCCAGCAGTGTATCGGCAGGTTGCAACACGTCTGCCTTAACCACCTGCCCGCCTTTGGCAGCAAAAAGATCGCGCAGGCGGCGGGCTTCGGTCAATGTTTCAGGCGAGGTTGGCATTATATCCTCCGCCACAGTGCGATAATCAGGCCAGCTGTTGCGGTGACTAACCCGGCAACGCCAGCAGACCACATATTCAAGATAAAGGCCGCAATGATCAGACCGATGCCAATCAAAAACAGCCAAAACCAGATCGGGACTTCGGCAAAGGCAAAGACTTTACTGAGCGCGTCAAGTAGATCACCCATGGTCCTGCCCGTCCAAAATCGCGCGGACGCGTCCGATCATCTGATCGCGCGGCACTTCATACTGGCTGGGGCGGTCTTTCCATTCTTCCAGCGTCGCGTTCTTGGCGATCTCAGCGCCCAGAACCAGGTCTTTGATCTGGACGATGCCTTTATCAAACTCATCACTGCCCGCGATGATCGCAACGGGCGAGGCGCGCTTGTCAGCGTATTTCAACTGATTGCCAAAGTTCTTGGGGTTGCCCAAGTAGACCTCTGCTCGGATGCCCGCATTGCGCAGATCAGCGACCATCGTCTGATAATCCGACATGCGGTCACGATCCATGACGGTCACAACGACAGGGCCTTGGGCAGTCGTGTCGATACGACCCTTGGCGCGCAAAGCAGCAAGCAAACGGTCAACCCCGATAGAGACACCCGTCGCAGGCACCTCCTGCCCGGTGAAACGCTTGACCAGGTCGTCATAGCGACCACCACCTGAAACAGAACCAAAGTTGCGCGGACGCCCTTTGTCATCCAGCACCTCAAATGTCAGCTCGGCCTCATAGACCGGCCCAGTGTAGTACCCCAAACCGCGCACAACCGATGGATCAATATCAATACGGTCGGCGTTGTAACCTTGGGCATCCAATAGATCGGCGATGGTTTCCAATTCACCAGCACCATCCAAACCTACGTTAGAGCCTGCCACCAATTCGCGCAAACGCGCCACAGTCATAGCGCCAGTTTCACGCTTAGCCGCCATGAAGCCCATGACAATTTCAGCCTGCTCATCAGCCAGCCCAGCGCCTTTGGTAAAGTCACCACTCGCATCCTCACGGCCTTCGCCCAGCAATGCGCGCACGCCATCCGGCCCCAGCCGATCCAGCTTGTCGATGGCGCGCAGGACAATCCCGCGCGCGGCTTCCTTGTCGTCCCCGGCAAGACCCGCGACTTCCATCACGCCATTGAGCACTTTGCGGTTATTCACCCGGATCACATAGTCGCCCCGGTCAATCCCCACAGCCTCCAACGTATCCGATAGCATTGCACAAATCTCGGCATCTGCGGCGACAGAGCTGGCCCCAACCGTATCAGCATCACATTGATAAAACTGACGAAAACGCCCTGGACCGGGCTTTTCATTGCGCCAGACAGGGCCCATTGCATAGCGGCGATAGGGAAAGGGCAGATCATTGCGATACTGAGCTGCTACTCGCGCCAAAGGTGCTGTCAGGTCATAGCGCAGCGCAAGCCAGTCGCTATCCTCTTGCCAGGCAAACACGCCCTCGTTTGGGCGGTCCACGTCGGGCAGGAACTTGCCCAGCGCCTCCACCGTTTCCACAGCCGAGGTTTCCAGCGCATCAAACCCATAGCGATGATAGACGCCCGCGATCGTGTTCAGCATCTCGGCGCGTGCGGTCACATCCGCGCCGAAGTAATCCTGAAAACCCTTGGGTGTCTGCGCCTTGGGCCGGGGTTGCTTTTTCATCTTGGCCATTGGGTTGGTCCTGCCAGTCTTTCAAATTCCTGCGCCGTTTAACCCGGCAGTGTGACAGGGGCAATGCACAGTCGGTGGAACGCGCCACCTGCCATCTTCATTTTGGCCAAAAAACTCAAAACACCAGGCTTGCAAATTGCGGGCGGGTGGCGTTGATAGGATCCATGGCAGACAACACCCAACTGGAAGAACAAATCGCGCATCTGACGCGGACGGTCGAGGAGCTATCCGATATCGTCGCCCGCCAAGAAACCGAGTTGGCCGTTGCAACGCGCAGGTTGGCGATGTTGATGGAGCGGGAAGCCGGGCGTGAAATGGAAGCTGGCGGAACAGTCCCATTGGCAGATCAACGCCCGCCGCATTGGTAAGGGCGCGGTTCAGGTAAAGTGGATCATGATCCACCTTACATCATGCATCCTCTACCTCTATCACGCCGCCCAATGACCGTATTGCACCCTTGATCTGCGGATTGACGGGAAATTCTTCGCCCAAGTCCAGTTCCACTTCACCGGGCAGATCATCATGCATCAAGCAGAAATACACCGGGCCACGCCCTGCCCGCACGGCACCACCCGAGGCATTCGCCAGAACACTCTGTACCGACCCGATCACCTCTGGCCCATCAATAAACACCCGCAACCCAGCACCACCGGCATCTGCGACAACCGCGTCAACTGGCCCCACCGAACGGCCGAGCAGCTTCAACTGATCCGCTTCCATCGTCGCTTCGCAGGTCAGCACCACCTGACTGCCGGTTTCCAGAAACTCGCGTGCCGCCTCTAGCGTGTCTGAGAACATCGTGACCTCATACTGCCCGGTCGGATCAGACAGCTGGACGAAAGCAAAGCGGTTGCCGCGCGCTGATTTGCGCTCCTGCCGGCCAGAGACTGTGCCAGCCATCTTTACGACAGCTGCGCCTTTTTGCGCCTTTGCTGTCACATCATCCAGCGTTAACACCTGCTTGCGCTTCAGCGGCCCCATGTAGTCATCCAGCGGATGCCCCGACAGATAAAACCCAATCGCCTTGAACTCCTCGGCCAGCCGCTCGGCGGGCAACCAATCTTCGCCCCCCATCAGACGCGGTTCGGGCAAATCCTCTCCCGCGTCTCCAAAGAGCGAGACCTGATTGGACGACTTTTGATCATGGATTGCTGCAGAATATGCCGTTAGCGCATCAAGGCTCATCATCACCCTACGGCGGTTCGGGTCCAGCACATCGAACGCGCCCGCGCGCGCCAGCATCTCTAGCGGGCGTTTGCCGACCCGCTTCAAATCAACCCGGCGAGCGAAGTCGAACAGGTTCACAAAGGGTTTGGACGCAGCCCCGGACCCCGCTCCGGGGCCTCCTGCTGGCGGCTGGGTCTGAGGTCCCGGATCAAGTCCGGGACTGCGACCTGCGTCAGGTCCATCCCGCCCTTCCACAATCAGCTTCATCGCCTCAACGCCCACGTTTTTCAGCGCGCCCAGCGCATAGACCAGCTTTTGATCCTTCACATCAAAGGTGGCCTGCGACCGGTTCACGCATGGCGGGGTATATGCGATGCCCAGCCCCTTTTTCACCTCTTGGAAGTAGACCCCCAGCTTATCGGTCAGGTGAATATCGCAGTTCATCACGCCCGCCATAAACTCCACCGGGTGGTTCGCTTTCAGCCATGCCGTTTGATAGCTCACAACGGCATAGGCGGCGGCGTGCGATTTGTTGAAACCGTAGTTGGCGAATTTTTCCAGCAGGTCGAAGACCTCGCGCGCCTTCTTGGGTTCGACCCCATTGGCTTTCGCCCCTTCCTCGAATTTGGGACGTTCCTTCGCCATCTCCTCAGCAATTTTCTTACCCATTGCACGGCGCAACAGGTCCGCACCACCCAAAGAATACCCCGCCATGACCTGCGCGATCTCCATCACCTGTTCCTGATAGACGATGATGCCTTGGGTTTCTTTCAGGATGTGGTCGATGGACGGGTGGATCGACTCCAGCTCCCGCTGCCCGTTTTTCACTTCGCAATAGGTCGGGATGTTTTCCATCGGACCCGGACGATAGAGTGCGACGAGCGCCACGATGTCTTCAATACAGGTCGGCTTCATGCGCTTGAGCGCATCCATCATGCCGCTGCTTTCCACCTGAAACACCGCCGTCGTTTTAGCGCTGGAATAGAGCGCATAGGACTTCTCATCGTCCAGCGGGATCGCTCCGATATCATATTCAAAGCCTTCGGGCGCGTCATAGAGCTTCGTGCCATCGGCGGCGATATTCAGCGGGCGGCCCGCTTTGCGGATCAGCTCCACCGCGTTTTGGATCACCGTCAGGGTCTTCAGACCCAGAAAGTCGAACTTCACCAGCCCGGCCTGTTCCACCCATTTCATATTGAACTGCGTCGCAGGCATGTCCGAGCGGGGGTCTTGATAGAGCGGCACCAACTCATCCAACGGACGGTCCCCGATCACTACCCCGGCGGCGTGGGTAGAAGCATTGCGCAACAATCCCTCGACCTGTTGGGCGTAGGTCAAAAGGCGATCCACGACTTCCTCAGCTTTCGCCTCTTCGCGCAGGCGCGGCTCATCCGCTAATGCCTTTTCGATGGAGACAGGTTTAACACCCTCAACCGGGATCATCTTCGACAGGCGATCCACCTGCCCATAGGGCATCTGCAAGACGCGGCCCACGTCGCGCACGGCGGCCTTGGACAACAGCGCTCCGAAGGTGATGATTTGCCCCACCTTGTCGCGCCCGTATTTCTCTTGCACGTAGCGGATCACCTCTTCGCGCCGGTCCATGCAGAAATCGATATCAAAGTCCGGCATAGAGACACGTTCGGGGTTCAGGAACCGCTCAAAAAGCAGCGAATACCGCAAAGGATCAAGGTCTGTGATCAACAGCGCATAAGCCACCAGCGAGCCCGCACCGGATCCTCGCCCAGGGCCCACCGGAATGCCATTGTCTTTGGCCCATTTGATAAAGTCAGCAACGATCAGGAAGTAGCCGGGAAAGCCCATGCCTTCGATAATGCCCAGCTCAAATTCCAGACGCTTCTCGTACTCGGCGACTGGGGCCGCATGCGGGATGACAGCCAGACGGTCCTTCAACCCCTGTTCCGCCTGACGGCGCAGTTCGGCCACCTCATCATCAGCAAACTTCGGCAGGATCGGATCGCGTTTATAGGCCTTGAAAGCGCAGCGTTTGGCAATCTCGACGGTGTTCTGGGTCGCCTCGGGCAGATCGGCGAACAGCGTCACCATTTCCTGTGGCGATTTCATGTAGTGCTGCGGTGTCAACCGGCGGCGCGCCTCCTGCTGATCGACATAGGCCCCCTCAGCAATGCAGATCAGCGCGTCATGCGCCTCGTATAATTCTGGCTTGGGGAAATAGACGTCATTGGTGGCAACCAATGGCAGGCCCTTGGCATAGGCCATCTCGATATGACCGCGCTCTGACAATTGTTCCGCCTCTGGCAGGCCCTCGCCCGGGTGGCGCTGTAATTCGATATAAAGCCGATCTGGATAGATCGCCGCCAGCCTGTCGACGAATGTTTCAGCCTTGGGCCGCTGCCCCTGCCGTAGCAGACGACCGACGGGGCCATCCGGCCCGCCAGATAGGCAAATCAGGCCGTCATGATACTGTGCCAGCGCCTCAACGGTGACCTGCGGCAACTGCCCTTCTGCATCCAGATAGGCGCAAGAGTTCAGCTTCATCAGGTTCATGTAGCCCGCTTCGGACTGCGCCAGCAAAACCACCGGTGCGGGCGCTTCGGCCCGCTTGCCGGGGTCCGGAGTGGCAAAGGTCACATCCACCTGGCAGCCGATGATCGGCTGAACCCCGGCCTTGGCGGCCCCTTCCGAAAACTCCAGCGCGCAGAACATGTTATTGCTGTCTGTAACTGCAACGGCGGGCATGCCCATGTCTGCGACCAATCCGGGCAGTTTTTTGACTGGGATCGCTCCCTCTAGCAAAGAGTACTCGGTGTGCAGGCGTAGGTGAATGAATCGGGGATCGTTCGACATACCAGCAAGGTAGCGAAAGCCCGTCCGGCTGCAAGCGAGGTATTTAGTTAGCAATAAGACTAAGTATCTTGACAGCAGCGCGCCTCACGCGCCATACTTAGCAACATGACTAACCAACTTGACAGCTTTTTCGGCGCGATGGCCGACCCCACCCGCCGCGCCGTAATTGAGCGGCTTGCCTCCGGTCCCGCCAGCGTCAGCGAATTGCATGCCCCCCACCAGATGGCGCTGCCCACGTTTATGCGCCACCTGAAGGTGCTTGAAGATACCGGCATCGTCCGGTCCATAAAAAAGGGACGCGTCCGCACCTGCCATATCGAAGCCGCCCCCCTGATCGAAGCGCAAGGCTGGCTCGCCTGGCAGCGCGAGATTTGGGAAGGACGCTTGGACCGGCTGGATGCTTTGGCACATCATATTGCAAAGACCGAGAACGGAGAGAACGATGCCCCTTGATACAAAATCATTCGACTTGCAGCGTACATTGCCCCTGTCCGCCGACAGGCTGTGGCAGGTTCTGACCGATGCCAAGGAACGCGAGAAATGGAACGGTCCAGATGCTGACACCCTGCTGGAAACAGATATGGCCGATCTGCGGGTTGGCGGGATGGACCGGCATCGCTTTGGGCCGGTTGATGCGCCAGAGTTCCTTGTCGATACGCGGTGGTACAATCTGACAATGCCCGAACGGGCCGTCTTTACAGAAACGCTGATTTTCGGGGGTGAAGCCGTTTCGACCAGTCTGGTCACTTATGTGCTGAGTGGCGAAGGCGGGGAAACCACGCTGGATATCACCGTTGCTGTTTCTTCTTTCTCAGGTCCCGACACGCTGGACGAAATTCAACAAGGCTGGGCCGGTGCAATGGAGACCTTGCAAAGCTATGCCAGCGGCATCACACAGCCAACGTAACACCCTGCCTAAAGAAGCGGCGATTGCCGCCGTTTCGTACAAACAAATTGGGAAATCTCTTGCCAAAACGCGCGCACCCGGGTTTCATGGAGTTCGGCAAAGAGGCAGGTGTCTACGTCGCATCGACACCTGAACCCCCTCGAACAAGTCTGGTAAGGCGGCAGGTTTAATACATGAACGTCACGTTTCTTCTCAATGGGGAAACCGTGCAGGTGGAAGCGGACCCGACGCGCACCCTGCTGGATTGGCTGCGTGAGGACCGCGCGCTTTGCGGCACCAAGGAAGGCTGTAACGAAGGCGACTGCGGGGCGTGCACTGTCATGGTCACGGATGACAGCGGTGCCAAAACGCTGAACGCCTGCATCCTATTTTTGCCGCAACTGCATGGCAAGGCGGTGCGCACGGTTGAGGGGATCAGCGGACCCGATGGCGCATTGCACCCGGTGCAGCAGGCGATGATCGACCACCATGGATCCCAATGCGGGTTTTGCACGCCCGGCTTTATCGCGTCGATGGCCACCAGCCATTTGCAGGGGCGCGAAGACCATGACGATGTGCTGGCAGGCAACCTGTGCCGCTGTACCGGCTATGCCCCGATTGTCCGCGCGGCAGAGGCCGCAGCCAGCGCGCCTGTGCCCGACTGGATGCAGGACGAGGTCCCATCTGTAGATCGCCAACCCTACGCGCCCGAGACGTTGGATGAATTGGCCACGTGGTATGCCGCCAACCCTGATGCAACGCTGATCGCAGGTGCGACGGATGTTGGGCTCTGGGTTACAAAACAGCTGCGCGACTTACCGCAGATCGCGTTCCTGAACCGCTGTGCGGAGTTGCGCGCGATCACACAGAGCGACGCGACGATCCACTTTGGTGCTGCGGTCACAATGACAGAGGTTTTAGCAGCGATGGGTGAAGATCACCCATCCTACGCCGAACTGATCCGGCGCTACGGGTCCGAACAGGTGCGCAATGCGGCGACGATTGGCGGGAATATCGCGAATGGGTCACCCATTGGTGACAACCCGCCGGCGCTGATCGCTTTGGGCGCAACACTCCATCTGCGCCATGGCGATAAGACCCGCGACATACCGATTGAGGATTTCTTCATCGCCTACGGACAACAAGACCGGGCGCCGGGTGAGGTCGTGACTGGGGTCACCCTACCCAAACACGCCCCTGCACTGCGCTGTTACAAAATCTCGAAACGTTTCGATCAGGATATCTCGGCGCTCTGCGGATGTTTTAACATCACCGTTCAAGACGGCTCAATAGCAGCCGCGCGGATCGCCTTTGGTGGCATGGCAGGCACGCCGCACCGGGCCTACGCGGTGGAGGGCGCGTTGATGGGGCAAGCATGGGCAGCCGAGACTGTCCGTCAAGCCGCTGCGCTTTTTGACCAAGACTACACCCCGATGTCCGATATGCGCGCGAGTGGCGCCTACCGTCTGGAAACGGCGCAAAACCTGCTGCACCGTTATTTTGCGGAAATGAGCGGGCAAGCCACCTCCGTATTGCAGGTGGCACCATGAGCATCGCAAAGCCCCTGCCTCATGATGCGGCCAAGCTGCATGTCACCGGTGCTGCGCGCTATATCGACGACATGCCGACCCCCGCTGGCACCTTGCATTTGGCCTTTGGGATGGCCGAAATCGCAGCGGGCACGATCCGTGCGATGAACCTGACAGAGGTGAAAACCGCGCCCGGTGTTGTCACTGTCGTGACGGCAGATGATCTGCCCTTTGCCAATGATGTTTCACCCTCGGCCCATGATGAGCCGTTGCTGGCCACCGGAACGGTGAACTATCTTGGTCAGCCGATTTTTCTGGTTGTGGCCGAGAGCCATTTGGCGGCCCGCAAGGCGGCGCGCCTGGGGCAAATCGACTATGACGCAGGCACACCCATTCTAAGCATGGATGATGCCATCGCGGCCCAAAGCTATTTCGAGGACGGGCCACGGGTCTGGACCAAGGGTGATGTAGATCAAGCGTTGGACACCGCCCCGCACCGCGTACAGGGCACGATCGAGATGGGCGGGCAGGAGCATTTCTACCTCGAAGGCCAAGCCGCCTTGGCCCTGCCGCAAGAAGGCGGGGATATGGTCGTACATAGCTCGACCCAGCACCCCACGGAAATCCAGCACAAGGTCGCCGATGCACTGGGCGTGCCGATGCATGCGGTGCGCTGCGAAGTGCGCCGGATGGGTGGCGGTTTTGGTGGTAAGGAAAGCCAGGGTAACGCATTGGCCGTCAGCTGTGCCGTTGCCGCCCGCGCGACCGGTCGCCCCTGCAAGATGCGTTACGACCGTGATGATGACATGATGATCACCGGCAAGCGGCATGATTTTCGGATCAGCTATGATGCCGGGTTTGATAGTGAGGGTCGCCTAAAGGGCGTTGACTTCGCGCAGATGACCCGCTGTGGCTGGGCGCTTGATCTTTCCTTACCTGTCGCAGACCGTGCGATGCTGCATGCCGATAACGCCTATCACTTGCCTGCCGCGCGCATCACCTCGCATCGGTTCAAGACCAACACGCAGTCTGCAACGGCCTTTCGCGGCTTTGGCGGGCCCCAAGGTGTTTTGGGGATTGAGCGGGTGATGGATCATATCGCAGCTGAATTGGGTGAGGACCCGGTCGTGATCCGCCAGCGCAACTATTATGACGCGATGGATGGAAGGGGGCTGTCTGCCTCCCGTGCTGCGCACCCCCCCGAAGGTATTTCGAAACATGAGAAGATGGGGCGCGGGACCCGGTATGGCGGGCAGTATTCGCCTAAGCAAACGGTACAGACGACGCCTTATCACATGCCGGTCAAGGATTTTATTCTGCATGAGATGACTGAGGCTTTGCTGGCCTCCTCAGACTATCACGCGCGCCGTGCAGCAATTGCGGAGTGGAACGCCGGACAGTCGATATTGAAAAAGGGGATTGCCTTTAGCCCCGTGAAATTCGGCATTTCCTTTACTCTGACCCACCTTAATCAGGCCGGCGCGCTGGTGCATGTCTATCAGGATGGGTCCGTCCATATGAACCATGGCGGGACCGAGATGGGACAAGGCCTGTTTCAAAAAGTCGCACAGGTGGCCGCCCATCAGTTTGGGATTGATGTCGGGGCGGTCAAGATCACCGCGACTGATACGGGCAAGGTGCCCAACACCTCTGCCACTGCGGCCTCATCAGGGACCGACTTGAACGGCATGGCCGTTGCCAATGCTTGCGACATCATCCGCGACAGGATCGCCAGGTGCTTGGCCGAACTGCACCAAACGCAGGTCGAAAATGTCCGCTTTGAGGATGGTAATGTAGTCGTTGGCGATGCCCGCATCACGTTTGCAGAGGCAGTACAGACCGCCTATCTGAACCGCGTCAGCCTATCGGCCACCGGGTTTTACAAAACGCCTGATCTGGCATGGGACCGCATCAAGGGCGAGGGCACCCCGTTTTTCTACTTTGCCCAAGGGGCCGCTGTCACCGAAGTGGTGATCGACACATTGACTGGCGAAAACCGCATCCTGCGCTGCGATATCCTGCATGATGCTGGCGCGTCGCTGAACCCATCGCTGGATATCGGTCAAGTCGAAGGGGGCTATGTTCAGGGTGCAGGCTGGCTGACCACTGAAGAGCTGGTTTGGGATGACACGGGTCGCCTGCGCACCCATGCACCTGCGACCTATAAAATCCCTGCCTGCGCGGACCGCCCTGATATCTTTAACGTGGCGCTATGGGATCAACCAAACCCGGCACAGACGATCTATCGATCCAAAGCGGTGGGTGAGCCGCCCTTTATGCTGGGGATTTCTGCTTTTCTCGCACTCTCTGATGCGGTCGCCGCCTCAGGGCCCAACTACCCAGACCTGCAAGCGCCTGCGACCCCCGAAGAGGTGTTGCGCGCTGTAAGGCGGGCCAGCGCATGACCGCAATCCGCATCACGGTGACCAAGACAGCCGGGTCCGTGCCCCGTGAGGCAGGGGCACAGATGCTGGTTTGGCCGGACCGGACCCAAGGCACCATCGGCGGTGGCACGCTGGAATGGCAGGCCATGGCAGAGGCGCGGCGCATGCTGCAAGAGGGGCGCAAGACCCATAGCGCGCGCATCCCATTAGGCCCTGCAATGGGTCAGTGCTGCGGTGGATCGGTTAGCCTACTTTGGGAAGAGGCCGAGGCGCTCGATATACCCCCCGCCCGTCCGCTTTGGATTTATGGTGCTGGGCATGTCGGCCGCGCGCTGGTGAACGTGATGGCCCCGTTGCCAGAGTTTGAGATTACTTGGGTCGATACGCATGCAGATCGGTTTCCCGACACTGAGGTCACAACATTGGTGGCGACTGACCCGGCGCTTGTCGTGAAACATGCGCCCAAAAATGCTGATCACCTGATTCTGACCTATAGCCACGACATGGACCTCGCCCTGTGCCATGCGGTACTGAACCATACATTTCACAGCGCAGGACTGATTGGGTCCGCAACCAAATGGGCCCGTTTCAAGACCCGCCTCGCCGCATTGGGGCATAGCCCGGCGCAGATTTCGCGCATCGCGTGTCCGATCGGTGATCCGTCTTTGGGAAAACACCCCGCAGCGATTGCGCTTGGCGTTGCAACTGCCATGATCAGCGATGGGACGCGCCAGACAAAGGACCGCACTGCATGACTGAACCGCTATTGCGCTTGTCTGGCCTGACCAAGGCTTATCCCGGGGTGGTCGCCAATAAAGACGTGTCCTTCGATATCGGGCGGGGCGAGGTCCATGCGCTATTGGGCGAGAACGGGGCGGGAAAATCGACGCTGGTCAAGACGATCTATGGTTTGGTGAAACCCGATGCGGGGTCAATGACCCTGGAAGGTCAACCTTTTCAACCACCCGAACCACGCGCTGCAAGGGCCGCTGGTGTCGCGATGGTGTTCCAGCATTTTTCGCTGTTTGATGCGATGAATGTCGCGGAAAACATCGCCCTGGGCATGGAAAACCCACCACCGCAGGCCGCGATTGCAGCACAGGTGCATAAAGTATCAGAGCAATATGGGCTGCCGCTTGATCCCGGCCGGATCGTCGGAGATCTTTCCGCCGGCGAGCGGCAACGGGTTGAGATTATTCGCTGCCTTCTGCAAGACCCCAAGCTGCTGATCATGGATGAGCCGACGTCGGTTTTGACACCACAAGAGGTAGAGATCCTTTTCAAAACCCTGCGCCAACTCAGCGCAGAAGGGACAGCGATCCTTTATATCTCGCATAAGCTCGAAGAAATTCGCGCGCTTTGCGAAAACGCCACTGTGTTGCGACTGGGGCAGGTTGTAGGCACATGTGATCCGCGCCAAACCTCAGCCCGTGATATGGCCGAATTGATGGTTGGAACCACCTTGCATGTGCCCGAAAAGGCCGAAAAACCAGTGGGCGAGATTGTCTTGTCGCTCAACAACCTAACCGCCAAGGCACCGCATCAGTTTGGTACGGCTTTGCGTGATATCGCGCTGAAGGTCCATAAGGGTGAAATACTGGGGATCGGCGGTGTCGCGGGCAATGGGCAGGATGAGTTGGTCGCGGCATTATCAGGCGAGATGAAAACCGCCAAAGCGATGATCCGCTATAAAGGCGATGCCGTCGGGCACCTGCCCCCGAATGCGCGGCGCAAAATCGGCTTGCTGGCCGCGCCTGAGGAACGGATAGGCCATGCAGCCGCGCCGGATATGAGCCTGACAGAGAATGCGATCCTGACCGCGATGACGCGTGAGGAGTTGACCACCAAGGGTTTCCTGCATTGGGCCAAAGCGCGCGAATTTGCCGAAGGGGTGATTGCCGCCTTTGATGTGCGCACGCCGGGGCCACAGAATGCAGCGCGGTCTTTGTCGGGTGGTAACTTGCAGAAATTCGTGATCGGGCGCGAGATTATGCAGGCACCCGACGTGCTGGTTGTGAACCAACCGACATGGGGTGTGGATGCATCCGCCGCTGCTGCCATCCGGCAGGCACTGCTGGATCTGGCCGAAAAAGGGGCGGCGGTGATTGTGATCAGTCAGGACCTGGATGAGCTGATGGAAATCTCTGACCGCTTTGCTGCGTTGAATGAAGGGCGGCTATCTGCCCCGCGCCCGGCCAAGGGGCTGACGGTGGAAGAAATCGGCCTGATGCTGGGCGGTGCCCATGACATGGAGATCGCGCATGTTGATGGGTAGAGATGCCTCCGGCGGGAGTTTTTGGGCCAAGATGAAGGTGAGGAGCGGCGCATGATCATGCTGGAAAAGCGCCCGCAGCCGTCGCGGACCTGGGTTTTTGCGACCCCGCTTTTGGCGGTTGTGTTGACGATGATCTTTGGGGGTCTGTTGTTTGCGGCCCTTGGGCAAGACCCGCTTGTGACGATCCGCACGATCTTTCTTGATCCGCTGTTTTCAGAATTTGCATGGTTCTATCGCCCGCAACTGTTGATCAAAGGCGCGCCATTGGTTCTGATTGCCATTGGCCTGTCTTTTGGTTTCCGTGCGGGCATCTGGAACATCGGTGCTGAAGGGCAATATATCGTGGGCGCAATCTGCGGCGCGGCTGTTGGGCTGGCCTTCTATCCGATGGAAAGTTTCATCATCTTCCCCTTGATGATCATCGCAGGCGCCTTGGGCGGCATGCTTTGGGCGATGATACCGGGTGTTTTACGGGTGCGCTTTGGCACCAATGAAATTCTTGTATCCCTGATGCTGGTTTACGTGGCCGAACAATTACTGGCCTCCATGGCATTGGGGGCATTGCGCAACCCAGATGGTTTGGGTTTTCCGGGCAGCCGCAACCTGTCGCAATATGAGAGTGCGGCGAACCTAGAGATTATCGCAGGCAGCGGCATGCATTGGGGGGTGGTTGCCGCCTTTATCGCGGTCATCCTCGCCTATGTTGCGCTGTCGCGGCATATCTTTGGTTTTAACGTACGGCTGTCCGGGCAAAGCCCGCGGGCGGCGCGCTTTGCAGGGGTAAACCCGGGCAAGCTGATCTTGATTTGCATGGGCATTTCCGGCGCTTTGGCTGGGCTTGCGGGGTTGTTCGAAGTGGCTGGCCCCGCCGGGCAAATCAGCATCGATTTTAACGTGGGCTATGGCTTTACCGCGATCATCGTGGCGTTTCTTGGCAGGCTGCATCCTGGCGGTATTTTACTGGCCGGTGGCCTGATGGCGCTGACATATATTGGGGGCGAGATTGCGCAGTCTAACCTTGGCCTGCCCATTGCCGCGATCCAGATTTTGCAAGGGATGCTGCTGTTCTTTCTATTGGCCGTGGATGTGCTGACGAATTACCGGATCGTCTTTGCAAGGGGGGAACGGGCATGAGCAACGCTGGTGGCAGTGTATTCGATTGGCTCGAAGGCGTCTTCCGCTTTGCCATTGGGTTTTTCGTCGGCATGGCGGTGGGCTATACCGCGCAATTGGCCGAAGTAACCTCTTGGTGGTTCGCAGTTGGCACATTCGCGGTAATGGCGGCGGTGATGACAGCGCTGCTCTATGGTTTCTTTGCACTTGACGGGGCGACCCAACGCTTTTTCGACTGGATGGGCGGCGTCAAGTATCCCGGCGGCATCAAACCACCCAAGAACCCGGCCACAGAGCCGAAGCGGCATTGGTTCATTCGGTTTGGCTGGATGCCCGCTTTGGCGATCGGTGCAGTCGCTGTGTACGTTCTACCCGAGGAGGTTCTGGCATGGCTCTAATGGCAATTGATGGGGCGCAGTCATGAAGCAGATAATCGCACCAATAGGAATGGGCATCACCATGGGCCTCATGATGCTTTGGATGCTGCATGGTCAGTTGACGGGGCAGGATGTGTCGCTGGTCGCACTGACAGCCTTTGTCGCTGCGCATGTAGTGGTACTGCTTGTTATCATCGGTGCAGGGGTTTTCGCGGCCCGGCTTTCGCCCTCTATCCGGGGAAAACTGGACCGGCTGCATCGGACATCTTGGGGACATATGGGCAAGATGCTTGCCTCAGCCACCGCAACGGCACTGGCCATTCACCTGTTCCTTCATGGGGTAAACTGATGGATCTGTCTTCAATCAACCCGATCCTTCTGCTGGCGTCACTGATGGTGGCTGCAACGCCCATATTACTGGCGGCCATCGGTGAATTGGTGGTCGAACGCGCGGGCGTGCTGAACCTTGGCGTAGAGGGGATGATGATCACGGGTGCCGTTTGCGGTTTCGTGGTTGCTGTGGGAACCAACTCACCTTGGCTGGGCTTTATCGGTGCGGCCGTTGGCGGCGCGCTTTTATCCTTGGTGTTCGGTTTTCTCACCCAGTATTTGCTGTCGAACCAGGTTGCGACGGGCCTTGCCCTTACCCTCTTTGGTCTGGGGCTATCGGCGCTGATGGGTCAGGGGTACATCGGGATCAAAGCACCTGAGTTCCCCGACTGGGACATCCCCCTGTTGGGCGATATTCCGGTGATTGGGCCGATCATCTTTCAACATGATCCGATGGTCTATGTCGGGTTGATCATCGTCGCAGGCGTTTGGGCTTTCCTGACATATACACGTGCCGGGCTGATCCTGCGCGCTGTCGGTGAAAACCACGAAGCGGCACATGCGCTGGGCTATCACGTCGTGCGGGTGCGCATGCTGGCGATCATGTTTGGCGGGGCCTGTGCCGGGCTGGGTGGGGCATACCTGAGCCTTGTGCGCGTCCCACAATGGACCGAAGGGATGACGGCTGGTGCAGGCTGGATCGCACTTGCTATCGTTGTCTTTGCCAGTTGGCGGCCGGGCCGTCTTTTGCTGGGTGCCTATTTGTTTGGCGGGGTGACTGTTTTGCAGTTGAACCTACAGGCAGCGGGTGCCGCCATTGGCGTCGAATATCTTTCTATGGCGCCCTATCTGGCCACCATCGCTGTTCTGGTTATTATGCGTGCCGGACGTGCGCCCGGGTCACTGGGCCAATCATTCCATGCCTCACGTTGAGGCAACACTAAGACCACCAAGGGGAAAAACATGACAATGAAAACACTTCTGGCTGGGGCGACACTCGCGCTTGGCCTTGCAACAGGGGCTGCGGCTGACGGGCACGAACCGACAACCGTGGGGTTCGTCTACGTCGGGCCCATCGGCGACGGCGGCTGGACCTACGAACACGACAAAGGCCGCCTGGCCGTGGAAGAGGCATTTGGCGACAAGGTTGAAACCGTCTTTGTCGAAAGCGTGCCAGAAGGCCCAGACGCAGAACGCGTGATGACACAGATGGCGCTGCAAGGGGCTGACCTGATTTTCACAACATCGTTCGGCTATATGGACCAGACCATCGCAGTGGCTGAGAAATTCCCGGATGTGAAGTTTGAGCACGCGACAGGCTATAAGCGTGCCGATAACGTATCCACCTATTCCGCCCGTTTCTACGAAGGTCGCGCGGTACAGGGCCATATCGCGGGTCAGATGACGGAAAGCAATGTGATCGGTTATATCGCGTCTTTCCCAATCCCCGAAGTGATCCGGGGCATTAACTCTGCCTATCTTCACGCGGCCGAAGTGAACCCTGATGTCGAGTTCAAGATCATCTGGGTCTACACATGGTTTGATCCCGCAAAAGAGGCTGAGGCCGCCAATGTGCTGATCGAACAGGGCGCCGATGTCATTCTGCAGCACACTGACTCGACCGCACCACAAGCGGCGGCACAGGCGGCTGGCAATGTTGTGACTTTCGGTCAGGCCTCTGACATGGCGCAATTCGGGCCATTCCCGCGGGTCTCGTCCATCATTGATAACTGGGCGCCCTACTATGTTGACCGCGTAAAGGCTGTCATGGACGGCACATGGGAAAGCATGGACACATGGGACGGTATTGGCCCAGGCATGGTGGCGATTGGCGAAATCTCTGACGCAGTTCCAGCCGAAGTCAAAGCCTCTGCCGAGGACCTGATCGAACGCTTGCGGACAGGCGAGTACCATGCCTTCACTGGCCCCATCAACAAACAGGACGGCTCTGCCTGGTTGGCTGACGGCGAGGTTGCAGATGACGGAACCTTGGCTGGTATGAACTTCTACGTTGAAGGCGTATCGGGCGAGATCCCGCAGTAAGCAAAATAAGCTGAATTAAGGAAAGCCCCGCATCACGCGGGGCTTTTTTTTGGTCACAACTATGGCGGGAATATGTCCGCGCCGCTCGAATCATTGTCTTTTGTACAGACTTACCGCGTATACGATTGTCTACGCCGCTTGGCTCTGCAATCACCAGCAGCAGAGCAAAGAGCGCATCCACCTCTAGTGGCACGCGTTAAGTTAGTTGAATTGTGTAACAGCGACCGCTCATCGCTGCCGGGATAATTAGTCGGTGTTGCGCGCCCACGCGTGCGCGCGCCGGAGTTAGGAAGTTAAATGATGACGAGTAATCGGTCCATGACAGGATGGAAGAGCCTGACGCGTGCTACAAAAACAGTTGCAGCGTCAGTGGTAGCCCTGTCCTTAACCATGACAAATGTACACGCGCAAGAAAATGCCGTTCTTGCTGTTGAAGCCTCTGCCGCAGTTGAGGATCCGGGCGGCGGCGCGCATTAACCTGTCGGGCAAATTGCGCATGCTAAGCCAGCGCATTCCGGCCTCCGCCTGTTATCTTCAGGCTGGCATCAGCACCGAAGACACCAGTGCAATGCTGGTGGCCGCGCAGCAGGAATTTGCGCAGATCACAAACGCGCTGCAAAACGGTGATCCGGATTTGGGCGTCTATGGTGCAGAACCCCGCCGCAAAACACTGCTGGGCATTGAGAAACTACGCGAACTTTGGGCCCCTGTCAGTGCCGGAGCGGATGAGGTTGCTGCGGGCAATGGCACAGCAGACACGGTCGAGCAGATCGCCGCGGACTCTGCGCCCCTGCTTGAGTTGGCAAAGAAACTGGTGACAGTCATTTCAACGCAATATTCAAACCCGGGTGAGCTCTTGGTCCGTGATGCATTGGCGGTCGATATCGCCGGGCGTCAGCGCATGCTGGCACAGCGGGTGTCGAAAAACATGTGCCTTGCCTCTGTGGGCCTGGGATCAGACGCAGTGCTGGCCGAACTGGAAGGCGCCGCAACGACGTTTGATTCCTCACTTTACGCCCTGCACCGTGGCATGCCTGATGCCGGCATTCAGGCCCCACCAACCCCTGAAATCGAAACAGGTCTGGCTGGTGTCATCGTAGACTGGGAAGCCACAGAACCGCTGATCGCAAGCGTCTTGGCTGGTCAGCAGCTGGATGACGAACAAATGGCGATCATGTTCGCCGCAGGCAACCGCCTGACCGGTGGCATGAACGCTGTTGTTGGTCTGTATGCAGAGGCATCCAAGCTGGATAATTGATCCATACAGTATTCTGAAAAGGGGCATTGTGACGAAGATCGCGATGCCCCTTTTTGCTATCTGGACGACCATAGCGCTTCGGCGCGTTATTTCCCAGACAGATACAAATAGTTGACGCGCGAAAAGAAATTGTTTCGTATGTAAAATAAGCTGAAACACCGAAAGTGCCGCACCCATGTCCGAAGCAACGATCAAGAACATGGAAGAATTCTCTGCTGTCAGCGGGATTTCACGGCCAACCGTTTCCAAGTATTTTCACGACCCCGACAGTGTGCGCCAGTCCACACGTGAACGCATTGAACAGGCCTTGGCGAAATACGATTACCGCCCAAACATCTTTGCGATGAACCAAAACCGCAAACTGACCAAGAATGTCGGGATCGTTGTGCCATTGCTGTCTGATCCCTATTTCGCCGAGATCGCACGCAATCTTGAACAGCGTTGTATCGATGCAGGCTATCGCCCTACTTTGTTCAGCGCACATGGCGATCCCAATCTCGAGATTGAGGTGCTGGATAACTTGCGGTCCCTGAAACCTGCGGGTGTGTTATTGGCCCCTTTGGGGCGTGCATCCCATCGTGATGCGCTGGAAAAGTTTTGCGACGACATACCGACACTGATCTTTGACAGTAGCGTGGATCAATTGGGATTGGCTTTTGTCGGATCTGACAACTTTCAATTCACCTCGCATATCACAGATTATCTGTGCCGAACGGGCGAGCCGCCCTGCTTTTTCGAGATGAAAACACCTGCTAACCCCAACGCCCATCGGCGCCGGCAGAGCTATCTGAATGCAATGTTGGATTTCGGCTTTGAACCCAATGTGGTCTCGGTCGACGGTGAAGGCTGGGAGTTCGAAGAGATCGGGCGGCAGGGTGGCCTTGCGGCCTTTGCCAGCAAGCAATTCACAACGAATACGATCCTATGCAGCAATGATCGTCTGGCCATTGGCCTGCTAACCGCTTGCTATGAGTTGGGGATCAAAGTGGGTCGCGATTCGGATTGCGCGATTCGTGTCGCAGGCCAGGACGGCCACCCGCATTCGCGCTACACATGTCCGCCACTGACAACGATTTCGCATGACTATGACGGGGTCTCGACACATGCAGCAGATGCATTGCTTGCCGCCATCGATGGACATGTAGAGCCTTGGAAAAGCACAAGATTACAAGGCAAGCTGATCCTACGCGACTCGGCCTGAGGCGCTAATTCTTTACGCGCGTAAATTTTTTGTTGACGCCGCGTTGCCCTTTCCTCTAGCGTGATTGAACAACATCCAACTAGGGAGGATACCGGATGTCTTTGAAGAGCACAGTTTGTGCCGCAAGCACGCTCGCGCTGATGACAGCAGGCAGCGTTTTTGCAGATGGCCACAGCGCCACAATCACAATCGCGACAGTGAACAACGGCGATATGATCCGTATGCAAGGCTACACTGACCAATTCACCGAACAAACCGGCATCGCCGTTGAGTGGGTGACACTTGAAGAAAACGTACTGCGCCAGCGCGTGACAACTGACATCACAACAAACGGTGGCCAGTTCGACATCATGACAATCGGCATGTACGAAGCACCGATCTGGGGTGCAAACGACTGGCTCGTCCCGCTTGATGGCCTGTCAGAAGAGTATGACGTCGACGATATCCTGCCAGCCATGGCTGGCGGTCTGTCCTACGACGGCACGCTTTATGCTGCACCATTCTATGGTGAATCATCCATGATCATGTACCGCACTGACCTGATGGAAGCCGCCGGTCTGGAAATGCCAGATGCACCAAGCTGGTCCTTCATCGCCAAAGCGGCACGTGAAATGACTGACCGTGACAACGACATCAACGGCATCTGCCTGCGTGGTAAGGCCGGTTGGGGTGAAGGCGGCGCGTTCATCACAGCGATGTCCAACTCTTTCGGCGCACGCTGGTTTAATGAAGAGTGGAACGCGCAGTTCGACACACGCGAGTGGTCAGACACGCTGAACTTTTTCGTTAACATGATGAACGACTCTGGCCCAGCTGGTTACGCGACAAACGGTTTCAACGAAAACCTGTCGCTCTTTAACCAAGGCAAGTGTGGCATGTGGATTGACGCGACTGTTGCGGCATCTTTCGTAACTGGCGACGATTCAACAGTGGCTGACTCAGTTGGTTTCGCACTGGCACCAGACAATGGTATGGGCAAGCGCGCAAACTGGCTCTGGGCTTGGGCACTGGCCATTCCTGCCGGTACACAGCAGCAAGACGAAGCCAAGCAGTTCATCGAGTGGGCAACGTCTACTGGCTACATCGAGCTGGTTGCTGAAAACGAAGGTTGGGCAAACGTACCACCAGGTGCACGTACGTCCCTGTACGAGAACCCCAACTACACATCTGTTCCTTTCGCACAGATGACGCTGGACAGCATCCTGTCTGCAGACCCCAACAACAGCACGGTTGATCCAAGCCCATATGTTGGTGTTCAGTTCGCAGCGATCCCAGAGTTTGCCGGCATCGCAACCGAAGTAAGCCAGGAATTCTCTGCCGCTTACGCAGGTCAGCAAACAGTTGAAGAGGCCCTCGCCAAGGCGCAGGCTATCACCAACGAAGCAATGGAAGCTGCTGGCTACCGCTAAGCACTCCTCCTGCCCAAGGGGCGGCGGCCTCACTCTGCCGCCCCTTGGTTTGCGACCCCCCTTCTCGTACCTTTTCACCTGACAACAGCGCGTGAGACCCCTCCGCCTGTGACCAGAGGAGATGCATCCAAATGGCGACCAAAGCTTCCCGATCCGCTGCCCGTATTATGATGGCACCTGCTGTGATCCTGCTCTTGGGCTGGATGCTGGTACCCCTTATCATGACATTGTGGTTCTCGTTCCGCGTCTACCTGCCCCTGCGTGGCGGCGACCAAGGCTGGGCCGGATTTGACAACTACGTCCGCTTTGTGAGTTCCAGTTCCTTCTGGCCCGCAGTAACGACCACCCTGATTATCGTGCTGGGTGTTTTGGCCATCACCGTGATCTTCGGCATCCTGATCGCGCTTCTTCTGGATCAGCCAATCTGGGGCCAAGGCGTTGTGCGTATCCTTGTTATCGCGCCCTTCTTTGTGATGCCGACCGTATCTGCGCTGGTCTGGAAGAACATGTTCATGGACCCTGTGAACGGTGTCTTCTCGCACCTTTGGCGCTTCTTCGGGGCCGAACCGGTCAGTTGGCTCTCGGATGCGTCAATGCCCTCGATCATCATGATCGTCAGCTGGCAGTGGCTACCCTTTGCAACGCTGATCTTGCTGACCGCCGTTCAGTCGCTGGATAGCGAGCAACTGGAAGCCGCTGAAATGGATGGTGCCCCTTGGATCAAACGTTTCTGGTTCATCGTTCTGCCACACCTCAGCCGTGCGATCACGATTGTGATCTTGATCCAAACCATCTTCCTACTTGCGATCTTCGCCGAGATTTTCGTGACCACAGGTGGTGCCTTCGGAACGCGCACGCTGTCTTACCTGATCTTCCAACGGGTTCTGGAAAGCCAGAACGTTGGTCTCGGTTCCGCCGGTGGTGTCTACGCCATCATCCTTGCAAACATTATCGCGATCTTCCTGATGCGGATCGTTGGTAAGAACCTGGATTAAAAATATGGCCCGTTCTGTATCCCCCCGCCGGAAGCTTCTGAATACCACTGTCGCATGGGCGATTGGCTTGCTGATCTTTTTCCCGATCTTGTGGACAATCCTGACCAGCTTCAAATCCGAAGCCGAGGCGATTGCCGCCCCGCCGATCTTTATCGGCTTTGATTGGACACTCGAAAACTACCGCGTCGTGATGGAGCGTTCGGATTACGGGCGGTTCCTTTGGAATTCGATCATCATTGCCGGTCTTTCAACGATTTTCGGCTGTATCATCGCAATCCCAGCGGCATGGTCGATGGCCTTTGTGCCGTCAAAACGGACCAAGGATATCCTGCTATGGATGCTGTCGACCAAGATGTTGCCTGCCGTTGGTGTGCTGTACCCGATCTATCTTTTGTTCATTGAACTGGGTTTGTTGGACAGCCGCACCGGTCTGGTCATCGTACTGATGCTGATCAACCTGCCGATCATCGTCTGGATGCTTTACACCTACTTCAAGGAAATCCCCGGCGAAATCCTGGAAGCCGCCCGCATGGATGGCGCAACACTGGGACAAGAGCTGCTCTATGTGCTGACACCAATGGCGATCCCCGGCATTGCGTCGACCTTGCTGCTCAACTTCATCCTGGCGTGGAACGAAGCCTTCTGGACGCTGAACCTGACGGCAGTCAACGCAGCGCCGCTGACGGCCTTTATCGCCAGCTACTCCAGCCCGGAAGGTCTGTTCTTTGCGAAACTCAGTGCGGCCTCGACCATGGCTATCGCACCGATCCTCATCCTTGGCTGGTTCAGCCAGAAACAACTTGTACGCGGCCTGACATTCGGCGCGGTGAAATAAGGAAACTTAGACATGGGACAGATTCAACTGAAACAGGTGACCAAGTCTTTTGGCGAGGTACAGGTCATTCCACCCCTTGATCTTACCATTGGCGACGGCGAATTCACCGTCTTCGTCGGTCCCTCGGGTTGCGGTAAATCCACGCTGTTGCGTCTGATCGCTGGGCTTGAGGACATCACGACCGGGCATATCGAGATCGACGGAAATGATGCCACCGATCTGGTGCCTGCCAAACGCGGCCTTGCGATGGTGTTCCAGTCCTATGCGCTCTACCCGCATATGTCGGTGCGTAAGAACATCGCCTTCCCGCTGCGGATGGCGAAGATGGATCAAGCCGAGATCGACAAGCGCGTGAATGCGGCCGCCGAGGTGCTGAACCTTGCCGATTACATTGACCGGCGTCCGGGCCAATTGTCTGGTGGTCAGCGTCAGCGTGTTGCGATTGGCCGTGCGATTGTGCGAGAGCCATCCGCGTTCTTGTTTGATGAACCGCTCTCAAACCTTGATGCGGCATTGCGTGTCGGCATGCGGATGGAGATTTCCGAGCTGCATAAGAAATTGGCTACGACAATGATCTACGTCACACACGATCAGGTCGAAGCCATGACCATGGCCGACAAGATCGTCGTGCTGCAGGCCGGCGTGATCGAACAGGTAGGGTCCCCGCTTGAGTTGTACCGCACGCCACGCAACACCTTTGTGGCTGGCTTTATCGGGTCGCCCAAAATGAACCTGATTTCCGGAGATGAAGCAGCCAAGCACAACGCGGCAACCATTGGTATCCGTCCGGAACACATTGATGTGGTTCAAGGCGAAGGCATGTGGCAAGGCACTGTCGGTGTCGCCGAACATCTTGGTTCTGATACGTTTTTCCATATCCATAACACTGGATTGGCCGAAACCCTGACGGTCCGTGCAATTGGCGATGTCAGCCTGACCCATGGTGACACGATCCATTTGAACCCGCGCATGGATGAAATGCACCGCTTTGGTGCGGATGGCCTGCGACTTGAATGAAACGGCTCGACGGCAAGACGGCCCTGATTACTGGGGCGGCGCGTGGCATCGGCCTAGCCTTTGCCAAGGCCTACGTGCTTGAAGGCGCGCGTGTTGCCATTGCGGATATCGACTATGACCGCGCCGTCGCATCAGCCAAGGATATTGGCGACCAAGCCTTTGCCGTCAAACTCGACGTCACAGACGAGGCCAGCATTGACGCCTGCGTTACGCAGACGGCGGCGCATTTTGGACAGATCGACATTCTGATCAACAATGCCGCGATCTTTACCGCGGCCCCCATCGCGGAGATTACCCGGTCAGACTACACCCGCGTTTTTGACATCAACGTCAGCGGTGCGCTTTTCATGATGCAAGCCGTCGCCAATCATATGATTGAACGTGGCATCAAAGGCAAAATCATCAACATGGCCAGCCAGGCCGGACGGCGGGGGGAGCCCCTGGTCGCAGTTTACTGCGCCAGTAAGGCGGCGATTATTTCGCTGACCCAATCCGCTGGGCTGAACTTGATCAAGCATGGCATCAACGTAAACGCCATCGCCCCCGGTGTTGTCGATGGCGAACATTGGGACGGTGTGGATGCGTTCTTTGCCAAACATGAAGGCAAGGCACCCGGACAAAAGAAGAAAGAAGTCGGCGAAGCCGTGCCATATGGCCGTATGGGAACGGCTGATGATCTGACAGGAATGGCAGTGTTTCTGGCGTCGGAGGAGGCCGATTACATCGTGGCCCAAACCTACAATGTGGATGGCGGAAATTGGATGAGCTGATGAAAGACCAAGCACGACAGGCGGCTCCCATGCAGCTGAACAATGCGACGCTTAAGGAGTTGCCAGCATCTATTTTGACGCCCAGCTACGACCGGGCACAGCTGACACCTGGTATTGTTCATATCGGGCTTGGGAATTTTCATCGCGCACATCAGGCCTGGTATCTGCACCGGTTGATGCAGCAAGGGGCCGCCCTTGACTGGGCCATCGTCGGCGCGGGCGTGCGCGCCGGTGATGCGCAACAACGCGATAGGCTGGCCGCGCAGGATTATCTGACAACGCTGATTGAACTGAAACCATCGCAGACATCGGCCGAGGTCATCGGCCCGATGATCGGTTTCGCACCGGTTGAGGCAAACAATGCTAAGTTGATCACACAGATGGTTGATCCTGCCATTCGGATCGTATCACTGACGGTGACAGAAGGCGGATATTTCATCGATCCAGCAACCAAAGGATTTGATGCGCGGCACGCAGATATACAACATGACGCCGCCCACCCCGACACACCCAAGACCGCCTTTGGCGCGATGATTGCAGCACTCAAGCAGCGACGCGATGCCGGGACCGGGCCGTTCACCTGCATGAGCTGTGATAACCTGCAAGGCAATGGCGCAATCCTGCGGCAGACTGTTGTGTCATTGGCGCGCATGTCGGACCCTGATCTGGCAGACTGGATTGACCAAAACTGCACCTTCCCGAATTCCATGGTGGATTGCATCGTGCCCGCCACCGGCCCGAATGAGCTGGAACTGGTGCGCAGTCTGGGCATTGATGATGCATCACCGGTGACCCACGAGAATTTCCGCCAATGGGTGATCGAAGACAGCTTTTGCGCTGGCAGGCCCGATTGGAACAAGGTCGGCGCAACCTTCACCGATGATGTCCATGATTTTGAAGCGATGAAAATTCGCGTCCTCAATGGCGGGCACCAGATCGTCGCCAACGCAGGCGAGCTTTTGTCGATTGCAACCATCGCTGATTGCTTGGCCCACGAAAAAATCAGCGCTTTTTTCCAAAAGACAGCGCGCGAAGAAATCCTGCCTCATCTGGCCGCTGTCCCCGGCATGGCGCCAGAGGCCTATGTCGCGCTGATCAATGACCGTTTTGCCAACCCGCGCATCATTGATACGACGCGTCGGGTCGCCTTTGACGGCTCGTCTCGGCATCCGGGGTTTATCATCCCATCAATTGTCGACGGGCTAAAGCGTGGCACATCCGTGTCTGGTCTGGCTTTGGTCGAGGCTGTCTGGGCGCGCATGTGCGCAGGCACCCGAGAAGACGGAAGCGAGATTGATGCAAATGATCCCTTTTGGGACGAACTGCAGGCGGTGGCCAAGAAAGCAAAAACGTCGCCACAACTTTGGCTGGATCAGCGACAGTATTACGGCGGTATCGGACAGAACGCCGATTTTGCGCAGCGCTTTGATCAGTGGTTACGACTGGTCTGGCGGGATGGGGTTGAAGCAGCCATGACGCGGTACCTTAGCGCCGCGCATTAAGCCACATACAGCCCCGTCTTCGACAAATCTCGCAACCTCGCCGGGATGGGTGTTCTCCGCCAGATTGATAGGGTTACAAAAATTTCACTTGATTTGTCGGTAGGTTGGCCCCACATCCACATTGCGGATGTTATCCAACTCGACCACTGTTTTCCCTTTCCGGCTACAGTCTCTCGATCTTGACACTGACTCGGCCAGGCTGTCGCAATATCGCGGACAGCATTGATACTAAAGGAAAAACACGATGGCTACTGGCACCGTGAAATGGTTCAACACTACTAAAGGCTTTGGCTTTATCGCACCTGACGGCGGTACGAAGGACGTATTCGTTCATATCTCCGCTGTTGAGCGTTCTGGTCTTACAGGCCTGCAAGACGACCAAAAAGTGACGTTTGACGTCGAAGCAGGTCGTGACGGTCGCGAAAGCGCTGTGAACCTGGCACTGGCTTAAGCAAAGCAAAATACGAACGTGGCGCGCGGACACCGCGCGCGCACATTTCTTTGTCCGCATATCGCGAACAATCCCCAAGCTTCCTTGAAATTTTACCTCGATCGTGGCACACTGCGCGGGCAACGTTGACTAATCGACCACTGTTTCCCCAACCGGCCCAGTCTTTCGATCACGTTTGACCGAGCCGCGCCGCTGCACTCCCGCGAGCGGAGAATATAAGGAAACAAGGACATGGCTTCAGGCACTGTCAAATGGTTCAACACCACCAAAGGCTATGGTTTCATTGCACCCGATGGTGGGAGCAAAGACGTTTTTGTTCACATCTCAGCGGTGGAACGTTCTGGCCTCACCGGATTAAAGGATGACCAGAAGGTTAACTTTGACATCGAAGCGGGTCGTGATGGGCGTGAAAGCGCCGTGAACCTGACACTGGCCGATTAAGGCCTATTTCATTTAGACCTTTTGAAGTGGGCGCCCCTTGGGGCGCCCATTTTCTTAGTCCAACACAAAAGTGACTTTCATCACGACCCGGTATTCGTCAACTTTGCCGTCTTTGACAGTAACTTTCTGATCCGCGACCCAAGCACCAGTGATGCCGTTCAGCGTTTTCGATGCGCGCTTGATCCCGTTTTCGACCGCATCATCAAACGATTTTGTCGATGACGAAATGATCTCTGTGACCTTTGCAACTGACATGGTTTTCTCCCTTTATTTATATTTGGTGGGAAAGTCTAACCCTATGCCCCGTCCCAGTCTACATCATCTGCCTTTTCCACCCGCAGCATGCCATCCGGGAAAGGCTTCATCAGCGCCTTGGCATCCTCTTCATCACACGCAAACCACTGTCTGCATTGGCTTTCTGTCAGGATCACACCCATGCGGTGATGGATATCGCGGACATCCGCCGATGGCGCGCAGGTGATGGTTGCGACCTGCGGCACCTGCACCCCGCCCGGCCCATTCCAGACATCGTAGATCGCCGCGAAATAAAGCAATCCGCCATCCTTGCGTGTGATGCGCCAAGGCTGTTTGCGCCGCTTTTCGCCTGTCCATTCGTACCAGCCACTCGCTGGCACAATCGCGCGTTTCACATCGGCAAAGGCCGACTTATCGAAAACCGTCTCAGAGCGCGCATTGATGATCGTTTCCATCACCGGACGGCCACGCGCGTTCACCCGCCCCACCGGGATCATGCCCCAGCGCATATGGCGCGCGCCTTCGGCGGTTAGTGTTATAACCTCTTGGCCCGGCGCGATATTCAGGCGCGGCGGATCATCCAAGCCACCAACGCTTTCGAGAAGGAGAAATCGCCCCGGCATCGCCTATTGCGCGGTCGTCACAAGGTCGAGCACAGTTGGCCCAATCGCCGCGACAATGACCGAGACACCTTCGGCATTGGGGTGGATCCCGTCTGGCTGCAGGAACTCTGACATACCTTCCTGCATGCCCGCTGCAGCGCGCAGTCCGGAGGCGAAATCCGGATAGAGTGGAATGTCGTATTTTGCAGCAAGATCTACATACATGCCTTCGAAATCCTGCTTGTAATCAAGCCCGTAGTTGGCACCAACCGATAGCCCCACCAGCAACATATCAACACCCGCATCCTGCCCCGCTGATAAAATACCATCAAGGTTGGCACGGCTGACAGCAGGATCAATCCCACGCAGATAGTCATTGCCACCCAAGGTGACGATCATCGCGTCCACCTCCGGCGTCAGGGTCCATGCGACCCGGCTTAGCCCCCCTGCTGTGGTGTCGCCCGATACCCCGGCGTTCATCACGGTCACATCAGCGCCCTGCCCGTTCAACCACGCCTGCAATTGCGGCACAAACCCATCAGCCTGCGCCAATCCATATCCTGCCGTGAGGCTGTCGCCCAAGGCGGCTATGGTGACGGTCTCAGCCTGCGCCAAGGTTGTTGTCAGCAAAAGTACCGCCCCCAACTTGGCAGCACGCGAAACGGCCCCATATGCAAAGGCAGACCCCCGGACCGAGGCTGACCTGATGACCGACCCAGTGCTTTCCATCGCAAATGCGAACCTGTCGCTCGACGGCAACGCAGGCCGCGTTGATATTTTGCATGACATCTCGCTTGACGTATCAGGCGGTGAAACGCTGGGGCTGGTGGGGCCGAGTGGGTCTGGCAAATCATCGCTCCTGATGCTCATGGGCGGGCTGGAACAGGCCACATCGGGGCAGATCACGGCATTAGGCCAGGACCTGACAGAGATGGACGAAGACCAGCTAGCCCTCTTTCGTAGGGATAATATGGGGGTGGTGTTCCAATCTTTCCACCTGATCCCGACGATGACCGCGCTTGAAAACGTCGCGACGCCGCTGGAACTGGCTGGTGCAAAAGATGCATTTGACCGAGCTGAGGCTGAATTGCAGGCGGTGGGCCTTGCCGACAGGATCGACCACTATCCAAACCAGATGTCCGGTGGTGAGCAGCAACGCGTGGCCCTTGCCCGTGCCTCGGCACCGCGTCCGCGCATCCTGTTGGCGGATGAACCCACCGGCAATCTGGATGAGACCAACGGGCAGGCCATTATCGATCTGCTGTTTGATCTGCGTGATAGGCATGGGGCGACATTGATCATGGTCACACATTCAGGTGAATTGGCCAGCCGTTGCGACCGCGTGGTCCGCCTGCGCGATGGCCGCATTGACGCGCCAATGGCAAAGGCTGCGGAATGAGCCTGACGGTTTCGGCCCGGCTGGCGGCGCGCGAATTGCGCGGCGGGTTGCGCGGCTTTCGCGTCTTTCTGGCTTGTCTGGCTTTGGGTGTGGCCGCCATCGCGGCTGTGGGCACCGTCCGCGCCGGGATCGAGGCGGGGCTGAAACGTGATGGCGCGGCCTTACTGGGTGGCGACGCAGAGGTCGAACTGACCTACCGTTTTGCTCGCGATGATGAATTGGCCTGGCTGCAATCCATATCGGACAATATCTCGGAAACCGTCGATTTCCGGTCGATGGTTGTCGTCGACCGCGGGGCGGAAACCGAACGTGGATTGACGCAAATCCGCGCTGTGGATGACCTCTATCCCCTGATTGGGGAGGTCCAGCTTGACCCGCCCATCCCCCTGCCTGACGCCTTAGCGGGTAAAGGTGGCGTCATGGAGCGCGTACTGGCCGATAGGCTGGCATTACAACCGGGCGATACTTTCCGGCTAGGCGAACAAGATTTCACACTGCGCGCAATCCTCGACCGCTATCCAGACAATGCGGCAGGTGGTTTTGGACTAGGGCCACGAACCATCGTTTTAACGGATGATCTGTCAGAGTCAGGTCTGCTGATCGAAGGCACGCTGTTCTCTACCCAGTATCGGCTGGACCTACCCGATGGCGCACCCTTACAAGCGTTGAAAGACGAGGCGAACGAGAGATTTGCCAACAGCGGGTTACGCTGGCGTGACAGCCGCCGCGGTGCTGGCGGTGTGGCGCAGTTCGTGGACCGGATCGGCGCTTTTCTGATCCTCGTCGGCCTCTCTGGGCTTGCCGTTGGCGGGGTTGGTGTATCGGCGGCTGTGCGCGCTTATCTGGCTGGTAAGACAGGCGTAATTGCGACACTGAAAACGGTTGGGGCCACACGCAGGATTATCTTTCAGACCTATTTCATTCAGATCGGTGTCCTCACCCTGGCGGGTGTGCTGATCGGCTTGATCTTGGGGGCGGGACTGCCGGTCTTGTTTGCCCCGATGATTGAGGCCCGTTTGCCGATACCAGCCGTCTTTACCATCTACCCGGCACCTCTGTTTGAAGCCGCTGTCTATGGCTTGCTTGCCGCATTGGTCTTTACCCTTTGGCCGCTGGCCAAAACCGAAGACATCCGTGCCGCCACCCTGTTTCGTGATGCCTTCACCAGCAGTGCTGTACTGCCCGCAACGCGCTACCTAACTGCGATCGCGGCCTTGCTCATTCTCTTGATCAGCGCCGCAATCTGGTTCTCTGGCACATTGTTTTTGACGCTCTGGACTGCCGGGGGCATCGCAGGGGCGCTTGCCATTTTGGTTGTCGCGGCCATCTTTATCCGCTGGGTCGCCCGGCGCTTTCGCAAGCCTGCACGCGGACGTCCTGCCTTGCGCCTTGCATTTGGTGCTATTGGCGCGCGGGGTGGCGAAGCGACATCGGTGGTTCTATCCCTTGGACTTGGCCTTACTGTGCTGGCTGCGGTAGGCCAGATCGACGGCAACTTGCGAAGCTCTTTCTCCAACGATTTGCCCGAGGTTGCGCCGAGTTACTTCTTCGTCGACATTCAGCCCGACCAGATTGGTGGTTTCCGCGAAAGGCTGGAAGGCGACGCTGCCGTCAGCCGCTTTGACACGGCCCCAATGCTGCGCGGCATCATCACCCAGATCAACGGGCAACCGGCAGAAGAGGTCGCTGGTGGGCATTGGGTGACACAAGGCGACCGGGGCATCACCTACGCCGATGCGCAGCCAACAGGCACCGAAGTCACGGCAGGCACATGGTGGCCTGAAGGGTACGACGGCCCACCGCAAATCAGCTTCTCTGCCGAGGAAGCCATCGAGATGGGTTTGCAACTGGGTGATATGATGACCGTCAACGTGCTGGGCCGTGATATCACTGCCGAGGTCACCAGCTTTCGCGATGTCAGCTGGGAAGATGCGGGTATCGGCTTTGTCTTGGCGATGAACCAAAGTGCGCTGGATGGTGCACCGCATAGCTGGATTTCAACGGTCTATGCCGAGGAGCAGGCCGAGGCCGCAATCCTGCGTGATCTGGCGACCGCCTATCCCAACATTACAGCAATCCGCATTCGCGACGCCATTGATCAGGTGATCGAATTGGTTGGCGGGATTTCAGCCGCCACAAGATACGGCGCGCTGATCACCTTGGTGACGGGCTTTCTGGTCTTGATCGGGGCTGCTGCTGCGGGCGAACGGGCGCGGACATTTGAAGCGGCAGTGCTGAAAACGCTAGGTGCACCGCGCCGCAGGATCATCGCCAGCTTCGCGCTCCGCGCTGCAATCCTGGGGCTTGCAGCGGGCATCGTCGCATTGGCCGCGGGTATCTTGGGTGGTTGGGCCGTCTCAACCTTCATCATGGAGACCGATTATACCGTCATCTGGTCAAATGCTTTGATGATCATCGGTGGAGGTGTCATGGCCTCACTTCTGGCGGGCCTCGCATTTGCTTGGCGTCCACTGTCAGCCAAACCTGCGCAAGTCCTGCGCGCGCGCGAATGAGCGATCCTGCGTTTTTCGGCTATGGCAGCCTCGTCAACCTTGCGACCCACAACTACGATGATCCGCGCCCGGCGGCCTTGCATGGTTGGCGGCGGATTTGGCAGCAGACGCAGCTACGCAAGGCGGCGTTTCTGTCCGTCATGCCATGCCCTACAACCACTATTCAGGGCGTGATTGCACGGGTGCCGGGCGCTGATTGGGCGGCGCTTGACCAACGCGAGGCAGCCTATCAGCGCCATGATGTCAGCAGCGCGGTGCATCACGATGGCCCGCGCGCCGCGACGGCTGTTTATCAGGTGAAGGAACAGCACCTATCACGCGCAGAGGATCACCCGATCTTACTGAGCTACCTGGACGTGGTCGTGCAAGGCTACCTGAAACTCTATGGCGCAACAGGCGTTGCCCATTTCTTTGAAACGACCGACGGATGGGAGGCATCCATTTTGGACGATCGCGCCGATCCCATCTATCCGCGGCATCAACCGCTGAACATGGATGAGCGCGCGCTCGTTGACCGTCACCTAGCGGCGGTGATGCAGCAGGCTGAATAGGCGCGCCTGGCGTGCAAAGGGTTCCGCCGGTGCAGCCTCGGTTTCTTGCTTTGACATGACGCGGCGCGCCAGCATGATCGCCACCAGTGCAAAGACCGCCCCGCCAAGGTACTGACCAATCAACACACCCGGTGCGCCAAACCACGCGGCTCCGACAATAACAAATGGAATGGTCCCCAGCGTATGCCGTCCCCAGTTCACGATTGTCGAGTAGAACGGGTGGCCTAGGTTATTAAATGCCGCATTGGCCACAAAGATCACACCATTAAAGAAGAACATCAGCGAAAGCGGCCCTGCGAAAAGGAACACGAGTGTTAGGGCGATCCCGTCTTCCAGCTGGAACAGCATCTGGATGCCGGGGCGGGCAAGAAAGAACAGTCCCGATACGACAACAACAACCATGGCAGTAAAAAGCAGCCCATCGCGGAATGCACCGCGCACACGGTCATCCAGACCAGCCCCTGCGTTCTGGCCGATGATCGGACCAATCGCGCCGGACAGGGCGAAGATGACCCCGAAGCCCACCGGCGTCATACGTGCGACAATGGCCATGCCTGCCACCGCCTCTTCCCCGAACTCGGCCATGGCGCGGGTCACATAGGCCTGGCCGATTGGGGTGGCGAGCTGGGTCAGGATCGCGGGGATTGCGATAGCCAAGATTGGGCGTAAGTCAATCGTCAGACTGCTGGGTGTGGGCCTGTCGAAGCCACCATAGTGGCGGATCAGCGGGATCAGTGCCGTGATCGCAATCGCGATGCGGGCGCAAACGCTGGCCAACGCCGCACCGGTCAGCTCCAGATCGAGGCCGAAGATCAGGATCGGATCAAGAACTGCATTGACCAAACCACCCCAGATCGTGGCCATCATCGCGCGGCGGGCATCCCCATGGGCACGCAGGATCGCCCCGCCGATCATACCGATCATCAGGAAGGGCAAGGATGGCACGATGATCCGCAAGTAGTGGACGGCAAGGTCCAGCGTCTCGCCAGTTGCCCCTAAGAGGGACGCGAAATACCCAAGGTTAAACCAAACGGCGGTCGCAAAGATCGCTCCGAAAAGCACACCATAGATTAGTGAGTTCGTGGCCCGTCTGCGCGCTTCCTCTGCCTGGCCCGCGCCCAGCGCGCGTGCGACTAATGCGCCAGCGGCAATCGCCATGCCAATGCCGAAAGAGGTTGTGAAGAACAGGATCGCACCGGCATATCCCACTGCCGCCGCCAGTTCGGCCTTGCCCAGCATCGAGATGAAAATCATATCGACAAAATCGACCAGAAAGACGGCCATCAACCCGATGGAGGCCGTCAAGGACATGACCGAAATATGCCCAAAAAGGCTGCCTTGGGTGAATTTGGCTTGGGCGTCTGGGGCTTTGTCGTCGCTCATGTCAATCTTGCGCCTGCGCTGGGTGGTTACCCCATGGAGCGCAGGACGCGGCTGAAAGTGCAAGAGTTTTCGCTAAGGCCTTAGTCGTCGAAGCTGGGCCGTGTTTGCAAAAGCGGCATGACGTCAGCCATTTCCGGGCCGCGCTCACGGCCGGTAACAGCCTTGCGCAATGGCATGAAAAGACCCTTGCCCTTGCGGCCAGTGGCCTCTTTCACGGCTGAAGTCCACGCGCCCCAGGTGTTGGGTGTATAGGGCAGCGGTGGAAGCATCGCGAAGGCTTCTGCGACGAAAGCACGGTCCTCATCCGCAACCAGTGGTGTCGCCCCATCACGGAACAGCGCCCACCACGCGGCCACCTCATCAAGACTGCTGATGTTGTCACGGACCACGTTCCAGAATGGTTCTTTGATATCATCCGGAATAGCAGCCGATGTTAAAACATCGGCCACGTCATCGGCGCCCAGCGTGGCCAAATGGCGCGCGGTAAGTGGGATCAGGTCGTCTGCGTCAAATTTCGTCGGCGCAGAGCCGAATTTGGACAGATCAAAGCCTGCGACCACGTCGTCAATCGTGCTGCGCAATTCCACCGGGTCAGAGGACCCAAGCCGCGCCATCAGTGACAGGATCGCCTGCGGTGCAATCCCTTGCTTGCGCAGATCGCGCAGTGCCAAGGTGCCCAGACGTTTGGACAGCGCTTCACCCTGTGGACCAGTGAGAAGGGAATGATGCGCAAAACGCGGCACTGCACCGCCCAGCGCCTCGATCATCTGGATCTGGGTTGCAGTGTTTGTCACATGGTCAGAGCCGCGCACAACATCGGTGATCCCCATTTCAGTGTCATCCACGACAGAGGCCAGCGTATACAGGATTTGACCGTCATTCTTGAACAAAACCGGATCACTGACCGAGGCGGCATCGATGGAAATATCCCCGATAATCCCATCAGCCCATTCGATCCGTTTGTGATCCAGCTTGAACCGCCAATGCGAACCGCGTTCGGCCCGCAATGCGTTCTTTTCATCGTCTGACAGGTCCAATGCCGCACGGTCATAGACGGGTGGTTTGCCCATGTTCAGCTGCTTCTTGCGCTTCAGGTCCAGCTCTACCGGTGTTTCAAAACACTCATAAAGCCGGCCCATATCGATCAGCTTTTGCTTGGCCGCAAGATAGTTTTCCATGCGCGCGGACTGGTGCGCGACCCGGTCCCACGTGAACCCAAGCCATGTCAGATCATCTTTGACGCCTTGGATATATTCATCCTTGGAGCGCTCTGCATCCGTATCATCAATCCGCAGGATAAAGGTGCCGCCCTGCTGCCGCGCGATAGCATAGTTAAAGAGTGCGGCACGCAGGTTGCCGATATGCAGCCAGCCGGTGGGCGATGGGGCGAATCTGGTGGTGGTCATGGATGCGTCTCCTGTCGCGCCGCTTTGAGCATGAGACGCAGGCGATGTCCAGTTTGGTTGGCGTTCTCAGGGGCGCTGCCCCTCGGCTGCGCCTCACCCCGAAGTATGATGGGACATAGAAAGTAGATTTAGGTGGGTTCTATTGGCCAACGCTTGCGAAGGTCATCAAGGCCTGCGCGCACAATCTCTTCGACCACGGCCAAATCCACGTCGGCCAGTTTGTTAATATAAAGGCAGGCCTTGCCGATTTTGTATTTGCCCAGCCGATCCAAGATCGACTGAAAGTCTGCGTAGCCTGGCATGATATAAAGCGATAGGTTGGATCTGCGCGGGCTGAACCCCGTGGCAAGTGACGTGCCGCTATGCCCGCTGTCATAGGTATAGTCATATTGCCCATAGCCAATGATCGTGGGCCCCCACATCCGCGGCTGCCACCCAGTGATATCCCGAAACATCGCATCCAGCTGGCGTGCGTCAGCCGCCCGTGTCGGATGTTCGACAGCGGCGATAAAGTCGTCAACGCTTTGTGCGGTCGCTTTGGTTTTATTCTCGGCCATGCCCTAGGTTAACACGTTCTGGTTCAGTCACAAAGGGCGTACCGGATTTCACCTCCCAGACCCCGGTAAGCGCCCCGCGCACGGCGCTGCGCCCTTCGACCAGATACTTGCCGCGTTTTTCCAGCCGTACACCGATCAGGTTGATGATATCGCGCCCGCCATGTGTCAGGTGAATGATATCAAGCGGCACATCTTCCGCGGCCATGTGAAAGGTCAACCGATAGTGTTTCGACAGCATCGGCATGTGGTGTCTGATCTGCTTGATCGCGTCGAGTGGCAAGGTTTTGTCCTGACGCACGATAACTACCGCTTCGTCGCTGATCCGTAGCCTTATTTGAGGTGTCCTACGCCCAAAAGCCGCCCAAAGCCCAAGGCATAGGAGAAAAGGTCCCGGCAACAGGATGAATAGAGCGTCGAAGCGCATGACACCCGAAAAGCCCAGCAAGGCCAAAGGTAGGCTGAGTAAAACACCCATCATCATAAGAACCCCACCGCCCAAACGCCGCGGTCGTAGGTCTTCTTTGATGACGGTTTCATGCATCCTTATGAATTCTTTAGGGCGGCCTTATCTACTTGGGATTTCAGCTTTCGTCGCGCCAACGGTTTACAATGGGGTAGCGTCGGTCAAGCCAAAATGCGCGGTCGGACAGCCGGGGGCCAGGTGCGGATTGGAACCGTTTATATTCGCTGATGTAGATCAGGTGTTCGACCCGTTTGACCGTGTCCCGGTCGTATCCGGCGGCGACGCAATCAGCGACCGAGGCTTCGTTATCAACAAGCATGTTCAAGATGCCATCAAGCACATCATAGGGCGGCAGGCTGTCTTCGTCTTTCTGGTCAGGACGTAATTCGGCCGAGGGTGGCTTGTCGATGATCGCGGTCGGGATCACCTCACCCGCAGGCCCCATCATCCAGTCGCGGTGGTTGGCATTGCGCCAGCGCGCCGCCGCAAAAACGCGGGTCTTATACATATCTTTGATCGGGTTATAGCCGCCCGCCATGTCACCATAAATTGTGGCATAGCCAACAGCGACCTCTGACTTATTGCCGGTCGTCAGCAG
>JBCAZI010000018.1:0-41961 GCA_038533095.1 Pseudomonadota bacterium | reverse complement strand
GTAGAAAGCTTTCTCCGCAGGTTTCGCGGCGAACCCAGATAGATTGTCGAGCGGGTTTGCCTGCAGAGGCGTTGGCGTTGACGGCTGCAACCAGCTCAGCGCGTCAGCAGCTTTCACGTCCGGTCTTGCACCAGATAATCCCCACATATGCTCCAGCACGTCCGCGCCACGAACTGAATGTATGATATGCGCCGTTGGATTTAGCCCTCTGAGCCGTTTCTCGATTGTTGCCACTTTATCCGGTTCAACACGATCCGTTTTGCTAAGAACGATCAGGTCGGCATTGGTCGCTTGCGACACGGCCTCGAACTGACTGTTGAGCGTTGTCATTCCAAGCTCTGCATCCACGACAACAACCACCCCATCCAGGCGAGTTATCCGTGAAAGTTCCCGGTCTGAGATCAGCGTTTGAATGATGGGGCCGGGGTCTGCCAAACCTGTCGTTTCAATCACGATCCGCTCGAACTCCAGCGCCTTCCTCGCCCTTTTGCTCAGCAAATCTATGATCGTTTTCGAAAGCTCGCCTTTGATCGAACAACACAAACAACCCGAAGACATCAAGACAACTTCATCGCTGGTTTCAGCAACAAGGTCGTGGTCCAATCCAACTTCTCCGAATTCGTTCACGATGACCGCGACCCGGCCATGCGAATTGTCCGCCAACACCTTATTGAGCAACGTCGTCTTCCCCGCGCCAAGAAAGCCGGTAAGCAAGGTGACAGGAACTGGGGTTGGGGGTATCTGATCCATCATATAGGCAAGCTCATGCAGGTGCTGACCCACGGCAGGTCAAAACTTCGGAAAACGTGCGATCAATGGCGCACTACAAGGTCTTTTCGAGAGGCTGGCAGTCACCTATCTCGGCAATCGTCGTGGTCGACAGCCGATCTACCAATGTGGCTTCGACTTCGTTGAGAATTTCAATCACCCTTCCCTCCAAATGCCGCTCCACCTGGCATGCATGCACTTCGGTGTCCGCACGGGTCGCAACCAGACTTTCTTCAAGCGCAAGATAGACATCCGCCAAAGTGATTTCATGGGATGGTCGCGCCAGCCGCCAGCCACCCGAGTGACCGCGCACGGAGGTCAGCAATCCGGCTTTACGCAACTTTCCCAAAACCCGCCGCACAACGACGGGGTTGGTACCTGCGTGATCCGCGATTTCCGAAGACGTCTGGGTCCGACCGGTATCTTGGGCCATGTGGGATAGCGTATGCAATGCGAGAGATAGGCGGGAATTACGTTTCATCATAGTGCCTATCTTGCCCTTTTCCGTTCGTAACTTAAAGAGTTGCGAAAGAAATATCTCTCGCATCCCGCTACGCCAATCGGGTTTCCAAGCAATGCGTGTTTTTGATCCAATTTCCAATACAGCATCGCCCATGCATAGGGCCAGATCAGGCCACAACAGCGCGCTGGCATTAATCTTCGCCGGGGTAAACAAAGCTCATTTTGTTGCCATCTAGATCGCGCACATAGGCACCGTAAAAGTCGGGCCCATACATCGGCCTTGGGCCCGGGTCGCCTTCATTGGTTCCGCCTTCGGCCAAAGCAATCCGATGCGCGTCGTCGACCTCTGCTTTGGTCTGGCATGCAAAACCAACCATATTTCCGTTTCCAGCGACCGCCGTCTGTTCGTTATGCGGCGTTGCAACCCAGACGCGCCCGCCCCCGCGCAGCTCGTAGCAAAAGGCATGCGGCATATATTCAGCAGTCAACTTGCCTCCAATAATAGGCAAAATCGCATCATAGAAACCGCGCGCCTTCGCGACGTCGTTTGAGCCCAGCATCACATAGTTGAGAGACATAAGATGCTATCCTATATGGAAATTTTCCGTTCTAATTTTCGTCGCAAGCTTTTGAGAATTTTTCAAGTTCAATCCTCAATTGGCGGAAACCAAGTCAATGAGGAATGATGCAACGAAATGAGAACGCGTCCTTCCAGCTTGTGGTAAGCAAATGTGTAGTCAGCCCGCGTCGCATTCCCCGCGCCATCCACAAAGCTGTAGTGCCCCATATCTTTGTATCCCAGCCCGCCTGCTTTCAGGATAGGCCCAACGGCACTTTGGAATTCAACCGTCTTCCACCCGCGTTTCAGAAAGCCGCTATCTTGCGGATAGTCAGGGTCACTGCCGATGAAATATGCGCGCGCTCCTTTTTCGTCTAAGCGGATCACGTCTGCCAAAGTTGGTTTGAAAAGAAGCGGTTCGTCCGGATCGCCGAAATCATAAAGGGCGAGCAGTCCTTCGACATCCTGATCAGTTACAGATTTCGCCCATGCTCTTTGCGCTGTGACAACTTCGGCTTTCGTCATTGGTTCGAAATTACGTTCGGACATTGGTTTGGCTCGTCTTTCAGGTCTAGTTTATTCAATTAATCCAAGGTTTACCGTAACATTCAACGATCCGAAACACTCCGTTTTGGATTGGCAACCTACAACGATGCGCGCAGAATTGGCCCCAACCCAACGCTGCTGCGCAAAACACGCGGCGCATGGTCAAAAACTGCTCTTCAGCCGCGAACAAATGCCGTGGCAGCGATAGCTGCAGATGCAAAGGGCTTTTTTGTTCTGAAGAGCCGGCCTCCGTCGACGCCCTTCAGCCCACCTCTTCTTCCGACTGCCTATTCCACAGATGCGCATAGCGCCCATCGGATGCCAGCAGGTCATCGTGCTGGCCTTCTTCGACGATCACACCATCCTCAAGCACCACAATCCGGTCTGCGTCGGCGATTGTGGACAGGCGGTGCGCGATTGTGATCACGGTGCGCCCCTCGCCCATCGCTTTCAACTCGGCCTGAATTTCCATCTCGGTTTCGGTGTCCAAGGCGCTGGTCGCCTCGTCCAGCAATAGGATCGGTGGGTTTTTCAAGAGCGTGCGCGCGATGCCGACCCGCTGCTTTTCACCGCCAGACAGTTTCAACCCGCGCTCCCCCACCGTCGTCTGATACCCATCAGGCAGCCCGGTGATGAAATCATGGATCTTGGCCGCTTTGGCAGCCGCGATAATCTCATCCTCGCTAGCCGTCGGGCGGCCATAGGCGATGTTGTAATGCACCGTGTCGTTGAACAGCACCGTATCCTGCGGCACCACACCGATCTGCGCATGCAGGCTTTCCTGCGTGACATCCCGCACATCCTGCCCGTCGATCAGCAAGGCACCCGCACCCACATCGTAAAAGCGAAACAGCAAGCGCCCGATGGTCGATTTGCCGGACCCCGACGAACCCACAATCGCGACCGTCTGGCCCGGCTCCACCTCCAGGCTGATGCCTTTCAGGATGGGCCGCGCGGCATCATATCCGAACGAAACGTCCTGCAGGACGACACGACCCCCATTGACCTGCAAAGCTTGCGCACCTGCTTTGTCCTGCACCTCGGCTGGCTGTTCCAGCAGATCAAACATATCGCCCATATCTATCAGCGCCTGCCGGATTTCACGGTAAACGGTGCCAAGGAAGTTCAGCGGCATCGTGATCTGGATCATATAGGCGTTCACCATCACGAAATCGCCCACCGTCAGGTCACCGCGCTGCACGCCAATTGCGGCCATCACCATCACAGCAACCAGCCCGCCGGTGATCAGCAACGATTGCCCGAAATTCAGAAAGGCCAGCGAATAATTGGTGCGGATCGCTGCATCCTCATATTGCGCCATCGCAACATCATAGCGGTCCGCCTCCCATTTCTCAGCCCCAAAGTATTTGACTGTTTCAAAGTTCAGCAGGCTGTCGATGGCCTTTTGGTTGGCGTCGGTATCCTGATCATTCATCTCTTTGCGGACTTTGACGCGCCATTCGGTGACTTTGAAGGTGAACCAGACATAAAGCGCAATGGTCAGAACAACGACCGCCAAATACCAGACATCAAAAAGAAAAAACAGGATCACGCCGATCATCAACAGTTCCAGAACCAGCGGCCCGATGGAAAACAGCAAGAAGCGCAAAAGGAAATCAACGCCCTTCACCCCCCGCTCAATCACCCGTGACAACCCGCCGGTTTTGCGGGTGATGTGATAGCGCATCGAAAGACGGTGGATATGGGTGAAGGTTTCCAGCGCCAGCTGGCGCAGCGCCCGCTGTCCGACCTTGGTGAAGACCACATCGCGCAGTTGTTGAAAGCCCACGGTCATCAGGCGTGCCATGCCGTATGCAATGGTCAGGCCCACGGCGCCAAGCCCCAGCATCGTGGCCGCATCCGTTCCTTCGGGGGCCAGCGCATCGACAGCCCCGCGATAAAACAGCGGCGTTGTCACCGCGATCAGCTTAGCAATAACCAACACCGCCAGCGCGATCACCACCCGGCGTTTCACCCAAGGGTGCGCGTCGGGCCACAGATAAGGGACCACGCGCCGGATCACGCTCCAGCCTTGAATCTGGGCATCGCTCAGATTGGCATCAGATTTGGCTAGACCACGCATGAAAACTCCAAGATCGCGAACGTCCTACCTAAGGTGCCATCACTTGGATGACCAGAGGCGGACAGGCTATTGCGAGATTTCGGGCATGCGGAAAATCTGACCGGGGTAAATCAGATCAGGGTCGCGGATCAGGTCGCTATTGGCCTCAAACACTTCGATGTAGAAAATGCCATTTCCAAGGTTCTCTTCTGCAATAGCCCACAGCGTGGCACCGGGCTGGACGGTGCGCACCGCCACCTCGAACCCTTCTTGCGATGTTTCTTCGGCCAATACGGCGGCGACATCTTCAGGTTCTTCCCGCTTAAACGGTGTTTCAAGCCGCGAGACGACGTCACCCGTTTCATCAACCTCATCAATGCGCAACGTATAGACGCCGGTATCAATATCCGGCAGATCAATGCGCCAATCGCCCCCTTCAGTGACGGTAGAGCCAGTCACAGGTTCATTGTCGATATAGATTTGCACGGCCCCATCGCCCCGTGCCCGGCCGGAAAGCTGTACCTCACCATCAGGATCATAGGTGATGGCATCTAGGGCGACATTGGCGTCGACCTCTGGGTCTTGCAGCGAAGGTGCCCCTTGCACAACGCGGACGCCATCTGCATCAGCTTGCAAGACAGTAGGCGGTGTGGGGGTTGAGACAGGCGTATCGACAATGGGCGCATCCGGGGCCTCTGGCACATCGAGCGCAGCGACATCCACTTCTTCATCGGGCAAGGGTTCCGGAGCTGCAGCGACAACAACGGGTGCAGCGATGGGTGCCACAATGTAACTGGTGGTGGAGGCGACAGCATCACCATCAGGGTCAGCCAGCAGCGACAGTCGGCGGGGCTGATCCGATGGGCTTGCCACTGGCAAGGATACGAAATTGCCGGCACTGTCGGCCTGCACCCTGTCAATCGCCTCACCTGCCAGCATCACGTCAATCGTTTGATCGGGGGCGGCGCGCCCGGCAATCACCATGCTACCGTCAGGTTCAACACGAAACGTATCAAATGATGGGACTTGTGGTGCTTGATCAGGTTCAGGTGCGTCGGCCGCGACCTGTGGCGCCTCCGGTTCTGTGGCGGCCTCTGCCACCTCTTCAACAGGGGCTGGTTCGGCTGCCGTAACAGGCTCTGCTGCGGTCACGGGCTCTTCCGTGGTCACCGGGACCTCGGCAATTTGGGGTTGGGGCATCAACACAAAAACACCCAGACCTATGACTGCTGCAGCGATCGCGCCCAGCACAACAGGTTTTGCACCTGATTTAGCGTCTTCTGTCACGTTTTGCCCCTTTTGCAGTGCCCATTCACGGCGACCCCACCCCCGGTGGTTGAGACACCTTAACAACGCCGCTATGACCGGTCAAAGCGAAGCTAGCCCCGAAGGGATCACGATGTCCGGAAATATGAAATCAGTGTGCGTCTATTGCGGGTCACGCGACGGCAGTTTCCCTGAATATGCGCAGGCTGCGGCAGACACAGGACAGATGCTGGCCGTCAACAAATGGCGCTTGGTTTATGGCGCAGGTGATGTTGGGCTGATGGGCCGGGTGGCCAATGCCGTACAGGATGCGGGCGGGGCAACATTTGGCGTGATCCCCACACATTTGTTGGAATGGGAAGTAGGCAAGCGCGATCTGGATCAGTTTGTCATTACTGAGACGATGCATGAGCGCAAAAAAGTAATGTTCATGAACGCGGATGCGGTGGTCGTACTGCCCGGTGGCGCGGGATCACTGGATGAGTTCTTTGAAGCACTCACATGGCGGCAGCTCAAGCTGCATGACAAACCGCTGATCCTGTTGAACATCGATGGGTTCTGGGACCCACTTTGTGACCTTTTGCAACACGTGGTCGATAGCGGTTTTGCAGGCGACGATATTCTGGGCTTTGTGCAAGTGGCCGAGGATGTGGAAGAGTTGGCGCAGATGTTAAAAGTTGCTCTCTGACTTGGACACCGGAATGGGTTTCGAAGTCGCCAATACATACGCATCCGCATGGCAGCTAGAAGGTTTATCCAAAGAAGGAGAAACCGCAAATAGCACTTTCTATTCCTGTTACTCACAAAAGTTCGGGACCGGGCTTCTCAAAGTCCTGACACCCAACGGCCTTTCTATTGAAAGAAATGGCTTTGCACTCTTGGCAACATACGGCCCTGACCTCGCTGTCGAAATATTCCGATATGATGAAACGGCGGCCTTCATGAAACGACTGAATGGTCCACGTCTTTTGGACATGATCGATGACGGGGCCGAGGATGCCGCCCTTGATATCCAGATGGACATCACACGCCGGCTCCTTGATACAGAGATACGACTGGAAGACATCAAAACTCTCGAAGACATCATGGCGCGCAGCGTTGAAATGGACGCAAATAAGGTACCCGAGTGGGCTCGAGATATCGTGCCAGTGGCGCAGCAGATCACGCGCCGCCTACTTTTGGACAAGTCACAATGGAGGCCGCTGCACGGCGATCTACATCCGCGCAACATCATCGCGGATGAAGGCGCCTGGCGCGTCATCGACCCGCGCGCGGTAAAGGGACCTCCCGCATTTGAATACGCAAACCTCTTTCTCAATCCCTGGGATCGGACCGCATTGATTTTCAAACCCGGGCGTATGGAAAAGATAGCGAAAATTGCCAGCGCTCAGCCTGGCATCGATATCCAAGAGGTCTTGTCTTGCGCGATCGCTAGTGCGCTTCATTACGCCCATATCAGCTTTGGTTATGGTCAGGGGCGGCACCCGATCAACTGCATTCGCCAATTATTGAAGCTTCTTTAGACTTGATCGGTCATTGCTAACCATCAACGCGCTGTACCTTTCCAACGAAATATTCGAACCACAAGCAATAATCCCCACCTGACGCCCTACTAGCTCATCTTTCAACGGCCCAAGGATTGCTGCGAGTGAGGCGGCACAGGCCGGTTCTGCCGTGATCCGGAGGACATGTTGATAGATATCCATCGCCGCCAGCATGTCGTGGTCTTCGATTTTCACGATCCGGTCGACATGGGCCTGTGCCACGCCAAAGGTCAATGGCATCGACAGTGGCGCACCTAGGCTGTCGGCAATCGTGTCCACCTTTTCGATGCGCACCGCCTGCCCGGCAGCAAAGCTCTGCGACATGCTATCGGCACCAAAGGGTTCAACGCCAATCACCTGCGCCTCTGGGTTCATTTGCTTGATCGCGCAGGCCATCCCGCTGATCATCCCGCCCCCGCCGATAGGAATGACATAGGTATCAATCTGCGGGGCTTGCTGGGTGTATTCATAGCCGCAGGTCGCCGCACCCAAGATCATATGTTCCGCTTCAAAGGGATGCATCAGCGCGCGCCCCGCGTCTGCCGCGGCATTCATCGCGGCAAAGGCGGCGGCCATATCGTCATGTAGGGTGACAGTGGCCCCAAGTGCTTCACATCCCGCGATGCGCGCGGGATCGGTTGCTTTGGGCATCGCGATCAGCGCATCCACACCCGCCGCCTGCGCCGCCCAAGAAACGGCAAGCGCATGGTTCCCACCACTGGCGGCAACGACGCCTGCAGCCCGCTGCGCATCCGTCAACCGCTTGATCCCCAACAAGGCACCACGCGCCTTGAAAGAACCTGCTTGCTGAAACAGCTCTAGCTTAAGGGTGACGCCCGCACAGTCGGGCAGAATGCCATCCCAACGGGCAGAAGAGAGGGGCAGAACCGGGGTTGTGATCAGATCGGGCTCAACCTCTTCCTTGGCAGCGATAATTTTGTCCAAGCTTGGTCCGGTCATCGCTGTCTCCTACATGAAAAGGCCCGTCGGACAGATGTCCCACGGGCCTTGTAGATTGTCCAGATGGGCAGGGATTACATGCGGCTTGCGACGTTTTCCCAGTTCACCAGATTATCAAGGAAGTTGGTCAAATAGACTGGGCGCTTGTTGCGGAAATCGATATAGTAGGAGTGCTCCCACACGTCGCAGCCCAAAAGCGCTGTTTGGCCAAAGCACAGTGGGTTCACACCGTTCTCGGTCTTCGTCACGGCCAGTGATCCATCCGCGTTCTTGACCAGCCAGCACCAGCCCGAACCAAACTGCCCCGCACCTGCTGCACTGAACTGCGATTTGAATCCATCGACCGAGCCAAAGCTTTCGACCAGCGCCTTTTCCAGCTCACCCGGCATCGCACTGTCGCCCGGCCCCATCATTTCCCAAAACTGGTTGTGGTTCCAAAGCTGGCTGATGTTGTTGAAAATCCCGTTCTGGGCAACGGCGGATTTGTCATAGGTGCCGACAATGATCTCTTCGAGGGACTTGGCCTCCCACTCGGTTCCCGCAATCGCGGCATTGCCGTTGGTCACATAGGCGTTGTGGTGCAGATCGTGGTGAAATTCGAGCGTTTCAGCAGACATGCCCTTGGATGCAAGTGCGTCATGGGCATAAGGAAGATCGGGAAGCGAAAAAGCCATATCGAGTGTCTTTCTGAATTAAGGACAAGGATGTGACGATAGATGTCACATAAGCGGTAGAGGTCAAGAGGCGAACGCCTGTGTCACAATTTATCATGGCGCCGCGGGTTGTGCCCTGCAATTCGTTTCTGATGGTCAAACGTTTCCTCGCGGAAGAACAGTACCGGCGGGTTCCAATGATCAAAGCGCCAACACCCCAAAAGCTTGAAACAAATTTAAGACACATTTGCCGCAAATTACCTTCTTCTTGCTTTTGCCTTGCCATTTTCAAGTCAGGGTTAAACGTCATCACGACATTAAATACTTAATTTAAAAGGAAAGTCGGATGAGTCTCCCTAAACTAATCATCGCTGGCGTATTCACTGTCAGCACCATGGGTCTTACAACTACTGCTTATGCGAACGAAACAGTAAGCTGCCTTGACGGATCAGTTGAAAATGGTGACTGCATCCTGCGCAATGGTTCCACTTTCAGAGATTGGGATGGTGCGCGCGGTGCGTCTAACAACGAAGCGTCCGAGGAAACTGCCAACGACGACGACGATGATGACGATGACAATGATGATGACTAAGACATCATAGAGGATTCAGGCGTCAGGGACGACAGGATCGCCCTGTCAAACCGCCACCTCAACATCTGAAATAAGAACGCGCAGTCAAGGAAACTTGGCTGCGTTTTCTTTTGTGACCACGCTAGTGTAGGTGGTTAACTGCGCCTGCTTTTGCTGAGGCCGCCAATAGATCGAAGGTGTAAGCAGCGACCGAACGAAAGCAGAACACCTCAAAGGTATCCTCATCCCGCATCCAAAAGGCTGCTGCCACCTGCCCAAGCCGCGTCCGCCGGAAATCGCCGGGTTTGAATGTATCGGGGTGCAGATCAACCGGGGCAAGTTTGGCCATTACCTCGCGTGCAAAAGCCCCCTCGACAAAGAACAATGCCCGCGCGTCAGAGACGTTTTCGGCCAGATAATGCGTGCCCGCAAGCGCCGCATCAATCGTTGCGATGGCCGCTGCTACTTCGGCGTAGGGCATTAGAACCAGCAGCTCATCCGGCGACATCCAGCAAAGCCCCTTGTCGCCGTCGACGTTCGCCTGACGTTGGTCTGGGAATTTCACCCCGGTCAGATCGGTGCAAACGCGGTGCAGCTTTTTTTGGGCCAGATCACCGCGAAGGGTGATCATGCCGCGCAAACCCGCCTCTCGGATCGTGACCTCGCCGGGGGCAGTTTTGCCTTGCAGTGCACTGACAACATTAGACATTCTGCTTCTCCCCTTCCTTATCATAGAACACCGGATCAACGATCTTGGCCGCGATAGTCGTGCCATCGACCTTGTTGAATTCAATCACCTCGCCCATACGGTCCGGGCCATTGCGGACCAGTCCCATCGCAATCCCGCGTTCAAGGTTGGCGGAGTAGTAGGTTGAGGTCACGCGCCCCTGCGTGTCGCGCTGCCCGTTGGCGTTCTCGCCCTCCGCAATCGCATATGCCCCATCGGGCAGCACCGATCCATCGACCGTTTCAAGCCCCACCAGTTTCCACCGGTTCGGATCCGCCATATGCGACCGCTCATGCGCGCGCTTGCCGAGGTAGTCTTCTTTCTTCTTCGACAGCGCCCACTGAAGGTTCAAGTCTTGTGGGATGACGGTGCCATCGGTCTCATCCCCGATCATTATAAAGCCCTTTTCGGCCCGCAGAATATGCAGGGTTTCGGTACCGTAGGCCATGATCCCGAACTCCTGCCCTGCCTCCATAAGCGCCTCCCAGAAAGCGGCCCCTTGCCCTGCAGGCACGGCGATTTCGTATGACAGCTCGCCCGAGAAAGAGATGCGGAAGACGCGTGCGTCGAATTCCCCGATCTTCCCTTCACGCCACTGCATGAACGGCAGTGCCTCAGCGCTCACATCCATACCGCCCAGCTTGCGTAGCAGTTTGCGGGCATTCGGACCGACGACCGCAATCTGCGCATATTGCTCGGTCACATTGGCGACATAGACTTTCCAGTCCCACCACTCGCATTGCAGCCAATCTTCCATATGGGCGTGGATATGCTCGGCTCCGCCGGTCGTCGTGTGACAAAGCCAGGTGTTCTCAGCCATCCGCACAACAACACCGTCATCCATCAGGAACCCGTTTTCGGAACACATCAACCCGTAGCGGCATTTACCCACCGGCAGTGTCGACATCATGTTGGTGTACATCATGTCCAGAAACTTGCCCGCATCCGGCCCTTTGACGATTAGCTTGCCAAGGGTGGACGCATCAAGCAGCCCAAGGTTCTCACGCGTATTCTTAACCTCTCTGTTCACTGCGTCATGCACGCTTTCACCGGGGCGGACATAGGCAAAGGGCCTGCGCCACTGGCCAACCGGTTCATTGTCTGCGCCATTGGTATTGGACCACTCCGAAATGGGTGTCATGCGCACCGGCTGGAAGAGCTCATTCTTGGCCACACCGGCAATGGAAGACATCGAAATCGGCGTGTAAGGCGGGCGGAAAGTCGTTGTGCCAACATTCGGGATATCGGCGTTCAAAGATTGCGATAGGATCGCAAGACCATTGATGTTGCTCAACTTCCCTTGATCTGTCGCCATGCCCAGCGTCGTGTAACGCTTGGTATGCTCCACGCTTTCAAAGCCTTCCTGTGCCGCCAATTGCACGTCACTGACTTTCACATCGTTCTGGAAATCGAGCCAAGCTTTTGACCGCAGCGCGTGGCTCGCTCCTTGCGGCATCAACCAAACCGGAGAGATCGGGCCTTCGACCGCATCTTCACCCATCGGCGCCTGCGCGCCCTTCTTGTTGTGTCCGGCAGCCTTCGCGGCAGCTCGGCCTGCAGCCCATCCATCGCTAACCACCTCTGCAGTGAACAGATGCCCGTTCGCGATCCCGGCGGTGGCGACAAAAGCCTCGCCTTCTGCACCGGTCGGTGCACGCTCGGGATCAGGGCGGAACATGGCCTGCGCGGGGTCCCAGTTCAGCTTGCCGCCGCAGTGGGACCACAGATGCACAACAGGTGACCAGCCGCCCGACATCGCCACGCAATCGCAGTCGATCTCTTCGAGCACAGCACCCTCGCCCGCTTGCGCACAAAGAGCCACGCCAGTCACCCGCTTGCCGCCTTTGACCTTCGCTATACCCTTGCCCAACTCGATCCGGATGCCCAATTCGCGGGCGCGATCAATCAACTCTCCATCCGCCTCGGTCCTCGCATCGACGATCACCGGGACATCAAGGCCTGCTTCCTTCAGCACAATTGCGGTGCGATAGGCGTCGTCGTTGTTGGTCACAACAACGGTGCGGTCCCCGATGGAGACACCAAAATTCACCGCGTAATCGCGCACGGCAGAGGCCAAAAGCACACCGGGCAGATCGTTCGCAGCGAAAGACAAGGGTCGTTCAATAGCACCCGTTGCCGTCACAATCTGCTTGGCGCGGATACGCCACAGGCGGTGGCGCGCGCCTGCGGTATCAGGGGCGTGATCGGTCAGCCGCTCATAGGCCAGCGCATAGCCATGGTCATAGACTCCAGCCCCCATGCAGCGCAGGCGCATGTCCACATTCTGCATGTTTTCAAGTAGTTCAACCGTGGCCTTAATCCATTCTTGTGCAGACATCCCATCAATTGCGGGCGTATCAACCACAGCACGACCACCCCAATCAGCCGTCTGTTCCATCAGCAGAACACGCGCACCACGCTCACCCGCCGCTTTAGCCGCAGCAAGGCCCGCGATACCGCCGCCGACGATCATGACATCGACGTGGCAGTGGAAATGTTCGTAAGTATCCTGATCGCGGTCCTTCGGCGCGCGGCCCAGTCCGGCCGACTGGCGGATGAGGGGCTCATACACATGCTTCCAGAAAGCGCGCGGATACATGAACATCTTGTAGTAGAAGCCCGCAGGTAGGAACCGCGACAGATGCGTGTTGATCGCACCGACATCGAATTCGAGGCTCGGCCAGTGGTTTTGCGATTGCGCTGTCAGCCCGTGAAACAACTCGGTTGTCGTGACGCGCGCATTGGGTTCAAACTCCGCCCCTTTGCCAAGATTGACCAAACCATTGGGCTCTTCCGCGCCGGATGCCACCACGCCACGAGGACGGTGATATTTGAACGACCGTCCCACCAACATCTGATCATTGGCCAGCAAGGCAGAGGCGAGTGTGTCGCCCTCAAACCCGCGTAAGTGTTTGCCGTTAAATGTAAAAGTGACAGGCTTGTCTTTGTTGATCAGGCGACCATGGGTTGCCAGACGCGTGCTCATTGAAAACGCCCCCATTTCCAGCCGGGGCGCTTGGCGGTGATTGCATCTTTGACGTCTTGTGGCGGTTCCAGCGTTTGCGCGGGATAGGTGCCAAACACCTCTAGCGTGTTGGTGCAACGGGCCGCGAGGAACCATTTGCCACAGCCATAGCTGTGCCGCCACCGTTCAAAATGCACGCCTTTGGGATTTTGGCGCATGAACAGGTAATCCTCAAAATCATCATCTGATGATCCCGGTCCTTCGCGCTTCAAATGGGCCTCGCCACCGGCGTGAAGATCGGTTTCATCGACATCGGCGCCACAATAAGGGCAACGCAGGATCAGCATGGGACACCTTTGATCTGGAGGGTAGGCAATGCGTACAGATGGCGTACAGAAACCGTACGTACAATCCGTACAAACACAGCAAAGGCGGGCGCATTGCTGCACCCGCCTTCGGACGTGAGGTTGTGAGTGGTCTTGGGTTTATTCGCCCACTGCTGGGGCGACCGGTTGTGCTGGCGCTGTTTCTTCCAGCGCGGGCGCCGTTTCTTCGGCTCCACCCGCTGTGGCTGGGTCAATAGTCGTGCTGACGCTACCGCCCGCGAAGAGCGCGTAAAGCAGGACCAGAACGACGATAACTGCGGCGACAAGGAAACCGACCCCGCTACCGCTAGAGGTGTTTGTCTTGGTGTGGCTGAATTCATCCATGGTGCGTCCTCCTTTTCAGACGCCCCCACCATCGCAGGCCTGCGACAAGAAGAAACATAAGCGGAAATCCCCGGATCATTTGGGCAATCTGTAGCCATTTCCGCCGATCTTGGTCGGCTATCCGTTGCCGGGGTCGCGTCAGACAACACAGGTGCTAATTTAATGCCATGGAGCTTTTGCTGATTGTCATTGGAGGTATTCTGTCGACGGCCATCGTCTTTGTGGTCTTCGACGGCGTGCGCGGTGGAACCTCGGAAGAGGACGATGACGGGTTTGATTAGGGTCAATGCGCCACCCCTGCTGCGACGCTCTCATCAATGAACTTGCCTTCCCGAAAGCGGAACATGCTGAATTCATCTGTCAGCGGTGACTGACCTTTGGCCATCAGCTCAGCCATTGCCCAGCCGGATCCGGGGATCGCCTTGAACCCCCCTGTCCCCCAGCCGCAGTTTACAAAGACGCCCTCGACCGGTGTTTTCGACAGGATCGGCGAGCGGTCCCCTGTCACATCCACGATCCCACCCCATTGCCGCAGCATTTTCAGCCGCGCGAGCATGGGGAAGGTTTCAACCAAGGCGCGCACTGTTTCTTCGATATGATGGAACGACCCGCGCTGAGTGTAGTTGTTATAGCCATCGGTGCCGCCACCGATGACCATCTCGCCTTTGTCGGACTGAGATAGGTAACCATGCACGGTGTTCGCCATCACAACGATATCCATCGCTGGTTTGATCGGCTCTGACACCAGCGCCTGCAAGGCCACGCTTTCAATCGGCAGACGGAAGCCCGCCATCTGTGCCAGCACGCCGGAATGGCCAGCAACGACCATGCCCAGCTTATCGCAATCAATCGGACCTTTGGTGGTATCGACGCCCACGACCTTACCGCCCTCCTGCCGTACGCCCTGCACTTCGCATTGCTGGATCACATCCATGCCCATGTCAGAACAGGCCCGCGCATAGCCCCAAGCGACCGCATCATGACGCGCGGTACCGCCGCGGGCCTGCCACAGGCCGCCAAGCACCGGATAGCGCGGCCCGTCGATATTCATGATCGGGCACAGTTCTTTCACGCGCGCAGGTTCAATCCATTCGGTCTGCACCCCTTGCAGCGCATTGGCATGAGCTGTGCGTTTGTACCCCCGCACCTCATGCTGGGTCTGGGCCAGCATGATCACGCCGCGGGGGCTGAACATAACGTTGTAGTTCAGGTCCTGGCTCATCGTCTCATAAAGAGACCGCGACTTTTCATAGATCGCCGCGGAGGGGTCTTGCAGATAGTTTGAGCGGATAATCGTAGTATTGCGCCCAGTATTGCCGCCGCCAAGCCAGCCTTTTTCCAAGATGGCAACATTGGTGATCCCGAAATTCTTGCCCAGAAAATATGCTGTCGCCAGCCCATGCCCACCAGCACCCACGATGATCACATCGTATTTCTTCTTTGGCTCACGCTTGGCCCAGGCCCGGTCCCAGCCGGTGTGCTGGCGCATGGCTTCGCGGGCAATGGCAAAGGCAGAGTAGCGTTTCATAGGGGTTCAGGTTCCTTGTGATCGGTGCGCCGCACCTTCGCATCTTATCTGGACCTTCGCAGGCTCCAAGAGCTTCCTCGCAGCGGCGTCTGATTTGCTGTTTACGACATGCTGGCAATGTCGTGAATTGTCATGGGGTCGCAGGCCCTTTTCACTGGGGGGCGCGGCGGTTATGTGAGGCGCAACAAAAGGGATGCAAGACGCATGATGTTCTGGCTTGTTTGCGCTGTAATGACCCTCGCCGTGGCGGGTTTGATGGTCATGCCTTTGCTGCGGCCTAAAGAGATGGGCGAGGACAACCCCGATATCGCCATTTACCGTGCGCAACTGGCCGAGATTGATCGCGATCTGGAACGCGAATTGCTGGCGCCTGATGAGGCAGAGCGCGCAAGGACCGAAGTGGCAAGGCGCCTGCTGGCCGCCAATAAGGCCGCGACTGTGCCTGCCGGGGCGACATCACCCACCCGCTGGCTGGCCGCTGCCATCCTTGCTGTGATGCTAGCCCTTGGCTTTGGCACCTATTGGGCCTTGGGCGCCCCCGGCTATCCCGACCTGCCCCTGCAGGCCCGTTTGGCCGCAAGCGAAGAGATGCGCCTGAACCGCCCCTCGCAAGAGGCGTTAGAGGCGAATGCCCCTGCCCCGCCCCCGGTCGAAGTGCCTGATGATTACCGCGCGGCGATTGAGCAACTGCGCGTTATCGCCCCCACCCGCCCCGATGATCTGGAGGCATGGAGCCGTTTGGCCTTTCATGAGGTTGAGTTGCGCAATTATGCCGGTGCCGCCGATGCGCAAGCTCAGGTCAATCTGATCAAGGGCGAGGCGACCGAGGTTGCGGATTTACAGCGTCTGCTGGACCTGATGGTTGTGGCCGCCGGTGGTTTTGTCTCGCCCGAGGCCGAGATGATCATTCAACAGTTATTGGAGCGCGATGAAGATAACATCGCAGCCCGCTACTATCTTGGTGCGCTGTATAATCAGACCGACCGCCCTGATCTGGCACTTCGCCTGTGGCGCGTGATCATCGAAACCGGCGATCCCCGCAATTTCCACATTGCCAGCGCCCGCGCGCAGGTGGGTTATGCCGCGTTCCGCGCCGGTGTTGACTACGCCGTGCCAGAGGCGCGCGGCCCATCATTTGCCGATATGGATGCGGCATCTGAATTGTCACCCGAAGATCGCGAGGCGATGATCGGTGGTATGGTGGCAGGTCTGGCCAATCGTTTGGCCACCGAAGGCGGGCCTGCGCAGGATTGGGCGCGGCTGATCCGTGCTTATGGTGTGCTGGGCGACCTTGATGCCGCCAGCACCGTTTGGGCCGAGGCGCAGCAGGTCTTTGTCAGCAGTATGCGGGGCATGGAAATTCTGACGAACGCCGCCCGCGATGCAGGCGTGCTTGCGGAATGATCTGCGAAACAGCTGAAGAATTTGTTGCTGAAATTCCCGCAATGGGCGCGCTGGCAGGGCTGGACCTTGGGACGGCGACGATTGGTGTCGCGATCTCGGATGTGATGCGGTCTGTGGCGACGCCGCTTGAAACCATCAAGCGCAAGAAATTTGGCGTGGATGCGGGCAAACTGCTGGAGCTGACGACCCATCGCCTGGTCACCGGGCTGGTCCTTGGCCTGCCGATGAATATGGATGGGTCCGAGGGGCCACGCTGCCAAGCCACCCGCGCCTTTGCCCGCAATTTGGAGAAGCTGACCCCCCTGCCCATCACCTTTTGGGACGAACGCCTGTCCACCGTCGCCGCCGAACGCGCCTTGCTAGAGGCGGATACGTCACGCAAACGTCGCGCAGAGGTCATTGATCACGTCGCGGCAGGCTATATCTTGCAAGGCATGCTGGACCGCATGGCGCATTTAAGGAATCATTCGTGACCAAACCCGAAAACACCGATGACATCTGGGCGCGCGCCGAAATTGACAGCCCTTGCGTGAAAATCTGCGTGATCGAACCCAAAAGCCGCCTATGCACCGGGTGCTTGCGGTCAATTGACGAAATCGGGGCCTGGTCAGGCATGTCAGCCGAGGCGCGCAAGGCTGTGATGGCAGAGCTGCCGTCACGGGCGGGGCAAATCACAAAGCGGCGCGGTGGGCGAGCTGCGCGGTTGAAGTAAGCGCAGGGTGTGGGGATACGCCCAACCTCAGGGCAACGCTACTTTCGGCCCTCTCAACCCCACATAATACGCCCAAATGCTCAGCACGACTGCTGCGGTCGAAATAATTGTCATGACGGTGCCAGGCACGAAATTTGCAAAACCGCCCAGATCAATAAAGATGAAATAGCCGACATCTGTCACCCACCCAACGATAGCGGTCATGAAAATGGCAACGACAGATTGGCGCCAGATGTAAATGCCGCCGATCACTGTAAATGCCCCAATCCAAAGCAGGTTAAACCCGTGTTGGTTGACAACAGCGCCAACAGCCGGGTGGTAGTCATTGACGAGTAAGGCCGGATCCAAGGCATCCGCAATCCCTGCGACCGCTGCACCTGTTTCAAGTGACATCGTCATGACGCCAGCGAACATATGAACCGCCCCCCATATCACCCAGAGAACCGCTGCTATCTTGAGTAAAGCGCCGTAACTGCTGGCCATTTGAACGCCCCTTTGTTTAAGTCTGTCGAAAGCTGGTGTGGAAGTCCTTAATGTAGACATTGTCCACTATTGGCAAATTGTAGACAGAGTCAACTAAAATATGACAATGCAAGATACCGAACTCGCGCTCCTTGTTGATCGCTTCATGCGGCAGATACACTTTGGCTTGCAATCAAAGGCACCCACATTTGACACTGAAAAAGTAGGGCCAGGTGGTGGTGTCATTCTTTTGACGCTGGCCGATATGGGGTGCCCCGGTTTGCATGAATTGACGCAGCGCGTTGCGCGCGACAAATCGCAGATGACACGCATGATACGATCCCTAGAGACGAAAGGCCTGGTCGCGCGCAAACCATCGCTAGTGGACGCGCGGGTTACGCTTGTTTGCCTGACCACGGAGGGTGAGGCTTTTGTAAAAGTCCTTCAACAAGCGGTCGCAGAGACGATCGATGATATCCTTGCGCCAATCTCAAATGCGGAAAAACGCACCTTGGGTGCACTTCTGGCGCGTGCACTGCATAGCGGTTAAGGGCTTTCGTGACGGTCCTGTTCCTGCCTCCGCGCAAAGAGGAAACGACTGTCCTGACCGACTACGAAAAACAATGTCAGTGTGGGAATTGGCAGAAAAAAGACGGTACACCAGCCCTCAGAACAGACCTGTCAAAATCGACCCTTGTGTCCGACAGCCGTGACGCATGCATAACTCAGGGTCAGACAACCAACACCCTATGGTTTTTTCTGTGGCGTTCGACAAGCTGCTTTTGCCGCTTGCCTGGCGGAATGAACGCGGCCGGTGTGGGCTGATGTTCGCGGTCTTCCAGTTCTGGAAACAGCGCGAAAATCTCGGCTATCGCATCGGACGAAAGCGCGTTCAGCGCCTCGGGACCGACGAAGAAGCTTTCGGTTAGCGCACCATTTGAAAAGACCACCTGATGGGCATCAAAGAGCAGGTGGTAATAGGTGACCTTGGTACATTCATCATCAACCGCGACCCCCTCTAGCGGCAAAAGCTTTTTCGCTGCAACCAGCACCTCGGGCTTGCCAAACATGCGTTCCGCGATGACTGACCGCACAAGGATGCGATGCTGCGGTGACACAAGCAGATCTTGTGCAGGCATGTCGTGGCCAAGGGCCCCTTGCGCGATCCGAATGGGGCGTAGGCTTGGTTTTGCGGCCAGATCGATCTGATCAAGCGACCGCGCGCCAATCCACCGAACAGGGTGATATTCTCCCCGCATATTCAGCACCTCGTCACCCACATCAAGCTGTTCGATTGTGATGGCGCCGCTGCGCGTTTCTATCAATGTTCCGCTAGTGAAACAGGCCACATTGGTGTTGTCAAAGGTCAGATCAGTCCCGGTAACGGGCGCCCCACCGTTTGAGATCGTGAGGTCGATGTTACCGATCTGGCCAGTATAGTCGATGCCATCGATTATCCCATCGACCACACCATCCGCGGCATCGGCACGCAGCATACCCAGTTCCGTTGCAAAGTCGTTGCTGGGGTCCGCGTCTGCGTTGTTCACCGCCGCAAGCGTGGTGTCATTGTAGAAACCGCTGAGATCAACAAAATCGTTGTTTGTTTGGTCACCATCATCAATTGCACCGGTATTGCCAAAGTTGAAATCAGTGATTGTGTCGGCGCCACCGCTGACAATAAAAGTATCATCGCCGGTGCCGCCGGTCAGCTGGTCATCGCCCGCCCCGCCATCCAGCGTGTCGTCATCGGCGCCACCATCCAACGTATCGTTGTCAGCACCGCCCTCTAAAGTGTCGTCGCCATCGCCGCCCTCCAGCACGTCATCTCCGGTGCCACCAAGGACTGTGTCATCGCCTTCGCCCGCGGCGACGGTATCATCCCCGTTGTTGGCTTGCACATCGGCATCCTGCAGCCGCACTTCAGTGGGGTAGTCACCGCCGGCATCACTTTCGATGCCAACTTCCAGAACGTTTTGCCCGCCCCTTTCGAAGTAGATGATGACAATCTCATGCTCGCCCGGACCAAGATTGATTGTCCCGGTTGAATCGCGTGGGGCATGCAAGCTGTCGTCTTCGACAACTTCGATACCATCGACATACAGCCGCATCCCATCATCTGAGCGCACATTGAATGTATAATCGCCAGCATTAGTGACAGTCAGCGTAGTGCTGACGCGGACGCCGTAGTTATTGCCGTCATTGCCCAGAACCGCGTTGCTTGCGTTGGACACGAGTGTATCGAGGTCATCGGTCCCGCCTGCGTTATAAACAACAGTGCCTGACGACAACGAGCCATCGGAGACGTCGAACCCGGCATTCGTCAGGTTTGACGGTGCAGATGGAATTTCTATCCATTTATACCAAAAGCCGTTATCGCCAAAATTATTCTGGGCAGATTGGTTGGTGCCCCCGATATTGTCACTGCCGGTTACGTCAGCCATCGCAAAAACCCCTGTTCAACGGTGCTGCAACTTCGGGTTTAGCCTACATCAGTGTTCGGTTTGAGCATAGTCTCATGCTAAATCACGCCCTTCAAACGCGACCGATCGGCGAAAAAGGGCCATGGCATAGATTTTCTGGTTAGCGTGTCACGGGCGCGCGAACACAAAGCACCTATCTCGCCGGATCATCAACCACAGTGGCATTCCGGGTTTGGGCAGGAAAACCGATGGCACCACGGCCTTTAAAATAGATCCGTCAAAATCCATGCGGAACTCCACCAGACTAGAGGCCCCCATGAACCGTGCGCGTTCCACCACGCCCCTTGCCGCAGTGCCTTCGGCCGGTGTGGGGTTGGGCCCGCGTCCGGCGCGGTCGAACTCGATTTTCAGGTGCTGGGGCCGGATCACGATATCAACCTCGGTTCCATCCGGCACGCCGGGGGCCAGGAATTGGCCAAAGGGTGTGTTGGTCAATGCGCCCTCAACTTTACCTCGGATCACATTGATATCACTAAAGAATGCGGCTGCTTCAATATCGGTAGGCGCATTGTAGATATTGTAGGGCGCGCCGCGCTGCACGATCTTGCCGTTGCGCATCAGGGCGATTTCATCGGCCATGCGCATCGCCTCACCTGGTTCATGTGTGACCAACAAAACGGCCGTGCCTTCGCTTTTCAGCACTTCGAGCGTTTCGTCGCGGATATCATCGCGCAACCGGTCATCTAGGCCAGAAAATGGCTCATCCATCAGCATGATCCGCGGGCGCGGCGCCAGCGCGCGCGCCAGTGCCACACGTTGCTGTTCACCGCCCGACAGTTGATGCGGGTAATCATCCAGATGCGATGACATCCCCACCTTTGCCAGCAAGTCATGCACCCGGTCCGTAACCTTGCGGCCCGCAAGGCCAAAGGCCACGTTTTGCGCCACAGTCAAATGCGGAAACAAGGCAAAGTCCTGGAACATCAGCCCGATGTTGCGTTGCTCTGGCGGCAGTGACATCGCGGTATCACAGACCAATTTACCATCGACATGGATTTCGCCCGCATCCTGCCCTTCAACCCCGGCAATGATGCGCAAGGTCGTAGATTTACCGCAACCCGATGGGCCCAACAGGCAGGTCACCTGCCCCGGCATCACCGTCAGGTTCACATCATCCACCACCCGGCGGCCGCCAAAATCTTTGACGATGTTTTTGATCTCAAGGCGGGGGGGCTGCATGGGGGTTGGGCTTATCCCTGACGAAAACATTAAGGTATAGCGCAACTAACAACAGATCAGTCGCGGGGCAAGGTCAGGTCAGCGTGAAAGGCAGGCTGGCAACCCTGCGTCCATTGACTTGGGCATGCAGGCGATGGGGCCCGGGATAAAGCCGAAACGTTGTCGCATTGTCTTTGAAGACATGGCGTTTGGTCAAAACCAAAGGCACACCAGCCTTTGCATTAACGGTTTTCAACTTAAAGACCTTGGGGGCCTGCGCCCCATTCGCCTTCATAAAATCAATGACATAATCCACAATCAAAGGCGCGTCGGTCTTTGGCATGATCGTCATACTGATGTCTGCCGCCTCACCACGCGCCAGCGTATCGGGGGTGATCGCGAACCCTGTCAGGCTGAGTTTGACATCATGATCATATCCCAGATGGGCCATCGCCCCCGGATGCCCGGCTTTGATTAGGCCGCGCAACGCATGTTTGCGCATCCAGGTCAGCTCTTTGTCGCTCTGCGCGCCAGTTTTCTGCCAAGCCGACAAGCGGTCAATCACGGCGTCAGGATCACTTTTCGTGATATCATTCAGATGGTTGGCCACTGATCGGGTCACAAACCTTGTACGATCCGCATGGAGTTGGTCCAGCAACGGCAGGGTCTGCGCAGGTGTCAAACCAATGGATTGCCCCCACGGCAGCTTGGGGCGCGTTCCTTCGCTGACCAGCCGGCGCACGTGGTAGTGCTCGTGATGCACCCAATCGTCCTGCATCCGCGCCAAAACCGCATCCGGCCAGCGGTTCAGGAAGACGCGAATTGAAAACTCCATCGAAAAACGCTGTGTCAGCGCGGCAAGCATATCCAGCGATAGCGCAACATGCCCATCCAGCCCATGGTTTTCGACATAGACGCCCAGCGGTGCGTAAATGAAATGGCCAAAATCATCGTCTGTCAGATTGGGGTCCAAAGGTGGCGGCAGTGCCCGCAAGATCGCGTTGCATGCGTCGGGAAAATCGCTGGGCAGATGCGCGGCCAGCACCTGCGCAATCAAATTGATCCGCTCTTTCAAGGCCAAGGGCCCCATCTGGCCCAGCACCTCTTGAACGAAAGGACCGGATGAAAAAACACCCACCTCTTCAAAATGCTGCCCCAGCCGCCCCACCGTTGTCGGGTTGAACAGCTGATCATTCAGGCTGAAGGTTGTGGCCATCAGATGGTTGCGTTGATCGCACCACCGTCGAGTACGATGTTCTGACCGACGATAAAGCCTGCGTGTTGCGAGCATAGGAAGGCGCACATCGCGCCAAACTCTTCCTTCGTGCCATAGCGGCGGGCGGGGATGGTTGCTTCGCGGTTTGCCTTGGCTTGTGCCAGGTCAATGCCTTGTGCTTTCGACACGCCGGTATCAAGGCTGATCGCCCGGTCGGTGGCATGAATGCCCGGCAGCATGTTGTTCACGTTGACGCCGTATTGCGCCACCTGCCGCGCGGTGCCAGCGGCATAGCCCGTCAGACCGGCGCGTGCGGAATTGGACAGGCCCAGTTGCGGGATCGGTGCTTTCACCGAGCCTGACGTGATGTTCACCACACGCCCCCAGCCTTTGTCGATCATGCCGGGCATCAGTGCTTTCATCAGCGCGATGGGGGCCAGCATATTGGCATCAAGTGCGGCGATGAAATCATCCCGGTCCCAATCTGACCATAGGCCGGGGGGCGGGCCGCCTGCATTATTTACAAGGATATCAACGCCTTGCGCAGCCTCAAGCAGTTGCCCCTGACCTTCTGCGCTGGACACATCCGCAGCGACCGCCACTACATCAACGCCGTAAGTGGTACGAATATGTGCGGCCGTGTCTTCCAAGGCTTCAGCACCGCGCCCGTTCAGTACCAGATCAACGCCTGCCTCTGCCAAAGCCTCGGCGCAGCCGCGCCCCAGACCTTTTGACGATGCACAGACCAGCGCCCGTTTTCCCTTAATCCCAAGATCCATAATGACATCCCTTTCATTGCGTTCCGTTTGGACCTAGCACTGGGATGGGTCTTGGGCAAACCAAGATAAGCGCGCTTCCTGCTTGGCCTAGGCTGCACGTCAGTGTAACCCCCAGTTCCATGTCAGGGCGCCCCATCACAATCGACGTGCTTCATGCCACCCAGATCACTGTCACAGGCGGTGTGATGCGAGGCGAGCCTTTGTCTTTCGCGGATGAGCTGGTGATGGACGATGTCTTTGAAATCGTCGGTGGGGCCGTGCCCACGGCACTCGATCTGTTGGCTGATGAGGACGGGTTGCGCCGGTCCACCCCCCCACAGAACACCGTCCATTTGGACAGTTGCCTGACAATGATGGCCCCCGATGGCAGTACCCATGATGCGCTGATCCTGGTCGAGATCGAAGATAACAGCGCCGCCGCGATCTTTCTTTTGCCTTTGGGTGAATTGCAGCCCGTCGTCGAATACCGCCTGATCGGGATTGAACGTCACACCGCCACCCGCCGTTTTGCCGAGGCCGATAGCGGGTCTTTTGCGCGCGGGACGCGTATTACCATGGGTGATGGGCGCATGCGCCCGATCGAGGCATTGGCCACGGGCGATATGGTGCTGACCCGCGATGCGGGCCGCCAACCTGTGCGCTATATCGGGCAAGCCACCTTGCGTGCCGCCGGTCGCTTTGCCCCGGTGGTGATTACCAAGGGCACATTACATAATGACCGCGATCTTGTGGTACGCCCCGACCATCGCCTGTTCATCTATCAACGCGAGGATCATCTGGGCGCTGGCCGCCCAGAGGTGCTGATCAAAGCCCGCCATCTGGTGGATCACAGCACCGTTTTACGGCGGCGCGGCGGTTTTGTGGACTACTATCAGCTGATCTTTGATGACCATCACATCATCTATGCCGAGGGGATCGGCGCTGAGTCCCATCTGGTCGACCCGCATACGCGCCGTGCTTTGCCTGCTGGCGTATCATCCCCCAACCACGCCCATAGGCCGCATCTGGATTATGAGGTGAAGACAAGCCTGATACCCACCAGCCAAGCCGCATCATTACTGCGCAAGGCCTCGGTCAGTTAGGGTCGGTATCTTCCTCCATCGTGATCACCAGCGTTCCGCTACGCATCACGCCATTGTGGTCAATCTCTGCCTCCAGATCGGCACCGGACAAGGCAATCGTCGGGTTGCCCAGCAAAAGGGCTGTCAATGTGCCATCAAAGCCCAATGTATGCCCACCGCCTGTCAGGGTACCCGCATAGTCAACCGGCATGTCCTGTGATGCCACACTGCTTTGCAATGAAAGAGAGCCACTATAGTCAAAAACAGCATCACTGCTATCGGATCCAAAGGTGTTGTCGATAGCGCCCGTCGCATTGCCGTTGTCAAAGTCGACGCGCAAGGTGGCATCTCCAAAGATGACGGTCGGCGTGGCACCCGCCTCCACCCTGATCGTCCCTGACCCTGTAAAATTGATGGCTCCGCCGCCTGGCACGTTTTCATCTGCGGTTACCAGCAGACCCGGCACACCTGCGCCGGGGTCGCCCAAAACACGCAGCTTTTGCGCCTCATAGATATCAAGGCGCGCCAATCGCGGATCAATCCCACTGCCGCCACCACCGCCGCCGCCACCACCGCAGGCGGTCAGGCAGGTCAGCCCGGCGATTATGATAACTCTATGCTGCATCGACGCCCCTCTAGACCACAGGGCTAACGCCAAGATACAAAACTTCGGTTAAGCCCAGCCCCGATAGATTGCCCTTTCGTGCCCGAGCGCATAAAGCGGTGCCATGACAAATCGCCCTGACCTGCCCTCCGAAGTCGCCCGCCGCCGGACCTTTGCGATCATCTCGCACCCCGATGCGGGCAAGACGACGTTGACTGAAAAGTTCCTACTTTATGGTGGTGCTATTCAGATGGCCGGACAGGTGCGCGCCAAGGGTGAGGCGCGGCGGACGCGATCAGACTTCATGCAGATGGAAAAGGATCGCGGGATTTCCGTCTCAGCCTCTGCCATGTCCTTTGATTTTGAAAAATACCGTTTCAATCTGGTCGACACGCCCGGCCACTCGGACTTTTCCGAAGATACCTATCGCACGCTGACCGCCGTTGATGCAGCCGTGATGGTGATTGATGGCGCAAAAGGTGTAGAAAGCCAGACCCAGAAACTGTTTGAGGTCTGCCGGCTGCGCGACCTCCCGATCCTGACATTTTGCAATAAGATGGACCGCGAAAGCCGCGATACATTTGAGATCATTGACGAAATCCAGGAAAACCTGGCGATTGATGTGACCCCTGCCTCCTGGCCCATTGGTGTGGGCCGCGAGTTTATCGGTTGTTATGACATCCTGCGCGACAAGCTGGAACTGATGGATCGGGCGGACCGTAACAAGGTTGCGGAAAGCATTCAGATCAGCGGTCTTGATGATCCGAAACTGGCCGAACACGTGCCTGCGCATCTGCTGGAAAAGTTCCTCGAAGAGATCGAGATGGCCAAGGAACTGTTGCCGACGCTCGATCCTGAAGCGTTGCTGAATGGCTCTATGACACCGATCTGGTTCGGCTCTGCGATGAATTCATTTGGTGTCAAAGAACTGATGGACGGGCTGGCAACCTATGGGCCGGAACCGCAGGTGCAAACCGCACAGCCGCGCAACATCGCGCCAGAGGAAAAGAAGGTCGCAGGGTTCGTCTTTAAAGTCCAAGCGAATATGGACCCCAAGCACCGCGATCGTGTGGCGTTTTTACGTCTGGCCTCGGGTCATTTTGAACGTGGCATGAAACTGACCCATGTGCGGTCGAAAAAACAGATGGCGGTGACAAACCCCGTTCTGTTCCTCGCCGCTGACCGCGAATTGGCCGAAGAGGCTTGGGCAGGCGATATCATCGGCATCCCCAACCATGGGCAGTTACGCATCGGTGATACGCTGACCGAGGGCGAGGCTTTGCGCGTCTCTGGCATCCCATCCTTCGCACCCGAACTGCTGCAAACCTGCCGCGCGGGTGATCCGCTGAAGGCCAAGCATCTTGAAAAAGCGCTAATGCAATTCGCCGAAGAAGGGGCCGCGAAAGTGTTCAAACCGACCTTCGGGTCAGGCTTTATCGTGGGCGTCGTGGGTGCCTTGCAATTCGAGGTGCTCGCCAGCCGGATCGAGATGGAATACGGGCTGCCGGTGCGGTTTGAGGCGTCGCAATTCACCTCTGCCCGATGGGTAGCTGGCGACAAAGACGCCGTGGATAAATTTGCGGAAGCAAATAAACAACATATCGCCACGGACAACGATGGGGACACTGTGTTCCTGACGCGTCTGCAATGGGACATAGACAGAGTTGGGCGGGACTACCCGGATGTGACACTGACGGCGACAAAGGAAATGATGGTCTAAAGGGCAGCGCTTGAGCGACACAAAAGAAACATTCCCCGGCGGCATCGCATCGCTACTGCCACAGTATCAAAAGCGCCGTGCGTTTTTGACCGGGGATGATGTGCCGCCTGCGGATGTGGATTTCAAAGCGCTGGCGGCGATGCCCCTGCCCGCGCAGGTGTTGCCGCGACCTGAGGGGCTGTGTCGCACTGATAAGAAACGCCATATGCTGCTGGGTGAGCTGGCGGGACATTCGGAACTGGCGATGCTGCATGGGATGCTGGTGTCGCATCTGCGCAAACACAGCTACCCAGATGGTGCGCCTGCTTTGTTCCGGCGGCTATGGGCCGAGGAAGAGGCATGGTTGCTGGAAGACCTGCCCACACGTTGGTTGATTTCAGCTGTGATCACCTTTGCCGAAGTGGGTCAGACAGAGGCTGACCGCAACCTGGCTGCCCGCATGAACATGCTGTTTTCATTGATGAAAATCTATGAGGCCGAGCGTTGTTTCTCGGGCAAATCTGCGCAAGAGCCGTTCCGCACCCAAGACCGCAACAAAGCCCCGCTGCCTATGGGGATGAAGGATTTCTCGGTCCTGCAAGGCGATCTGGAGGCGCATTTGCTGGCCCCCCTTTGGAAAGACGCAGAGAGGGCACCGGCCATCGGCAACCTTGTGCGCCATCTGCTGCATCTGTTGAACACAGATGACGGCACCGTCTTTCGCCGCTTTGCTATCATGCGAGAGCGCGCCGCGAAAAACCAATGAACGCGGGGGCATAACTGCACTCAACTTGACGCAGAACCCCTTATCCGGTATCGGCACATACGGCTATCAAAGGCCCACGACGCGGGACGCGCGGCACTATGCGTCCTTTCACAAAAATGCGGACCGACCCGCATAAATAGGACGTATATGACCAAGTTCTCTGATTTGAACCTTGCACCCAAGGTTCTTAAAGCAGTCGCCGAAACCGGCTATGACACCCCCACACCCATTCAGGCAGGTGCAATTGAACCTGCCCTTGAAGGCCGCGATGTGCTGGGCATTGCCCAAACGGGTACAGGAAAGACGGCTGCGTTTACGCTGCCGATGATCACCCTGCTTGGCCGTGGCCGCGCGCGAGCACGCATGCCCCGCTCACTGGTGCTGGCACCGACACGCGAATTAGCGGCGCAAGTAGCCGAGAATTTTGATGCTTATGCCAAATATACCAAGCTCAGCCGTGCGCTGCTGATTGGCGGCACCAGCTTTAAAGATCAGGATAAGATCATCGACAAAGGCGTCGATGTGCTGATCGCGACCCCCGGTCGCCTGCTTGATCATCTGGAGCGCGGCAAGCTGATCCTGACGGATGTGAAGATCATGGTCGTGGATGAGGCGGATCGGATGCTGGATATGGGCTTCATCCCCGATATCGAAGAGATCTTCAAACGCACGCCGTTTACCCGCCAGACCCTATTCTTCAGCGCGACCATGGCACCAGAAATTGAGCGGATCACCAATACATTCCTGTCGAACCCTGCCAAGATCGAGGTCGCCCGGGCGGCCACCACGAACACCAACATCAAACAGGGTGTTGTGATGTTCAAAGGCTCTGCCAAGCCCAAAGAGCCATCTGAAAAGCGCGCCCTGCTACGCAAACTGATCGATGCAGAGGGCGAGGCCTGCACCAACGCGATCATCTTTTGCAATCGCAAATCCGATGTGGATATCGTTGCCAAGTCATTGAATAAATACGGCTACAACGCTGCCCCGATCCATGGCGATCTGGACCAAAGCCACCGGACACGCACGTTAGAAAAATTCCGCGAGAATGAATTGCGTGTCCTTGTCGCGTCAGATGTGGCGGCCCGTGGCCTGGATATTCCAGCGGTTACCCATGTCTTTAACTTCGACGTGCCCAGCCATGCGGAAGACTATGTCCACCGTATCGGCCGTACCGGCCGGGCAGGTCGCACCGGGACCGCGATCATGATCTGCGTGCCGCGCGATGAAAAGAACCTTGAAGACGTGGAACGTCTGGTGAAAGAGACAATCCCACGCCTAGACGGGCCGGGCGGCGACACCCCCACCCCCGCAGAAGTGGATAAAGCCGAAGAAAAGCCCAAGCGCACACGCACACGCCGCAAAAAAGACGACGCACCCGCGCAGGATGCGAAGGCTGAAGAAAATCCGGTAGAGGCCGCGCCAAAGCAAGACGACAAACCCAAGCGCGACGAGAAGCCCCGCCAAGAGCGCAGCCGCGGTGGCCGCGGACGCGGCAATGACCGTCGTGATAACGGTCCAAAGGTTGTCGGAATGGGTGATGAGCCGCCCGCGTTTATCGCGATGAGCTTTGCGGAGCGGGCGAAAGGGTAAAAACCCTTACCGCGCTTCTTCAGTCTGGCCGAATTTGCCAGACCGAAGAATGATTCATCTATCTAAATGTGACTTGGCTCACACTGCAAACATCGACGCCGCTTTCGACACGGCTGGAACCGTCGCGGAACTCTGCCTTCAGATCAAACATACATGCGCCGGTGCCATCATCGAAATCAATGCGAATGGAAGACCCGCTTGGCAAAACATCAGAGCCAAGGATGTCTTCTTCCCAAGACGAGGTTGTCGTGCGTGACCCGTAAAAGCGCCAGATCGTCTGGCCGGTTGCATTTGCAATCACCACACGTCGGTCGGCGACAACAGCGCTGGTTGGCGTCGCGGTCGAGGTGTCAACGCAAGCCGAAAGCGCAAGCATAGTTACGCCAGCAGCGGCGATGGATTTGAACTGAAACACTGAGAAAACTCCTTCTATGTATTACACCGCAACTCAAAGTCGCGGATGCGGAGTACGCTATCCTGATCACGGCGCCGTGATCAAGCAGGACAAGAAATCCGGATCACATTCTCTGAAAGCAATCGCACGCCCGCTTGGGTAATCTTCACGCCCTTGCGCTCATCAATGATCCGATAGCCTTGTGGGCAGAGCCGGTTGGCAAAATTGTCGCGTAGCGGGGCGTATGACTTTCGTCCGACATTATCCGCAAAATGCGTGACGCTGAATTCATAGACGTTGTTACCGCCTTGTGTGCCGACAAGATGCTTGGATTGTTCGTTCATCACGCAACCCGACAGCACGACAGCTGCCAATGCGACTGAAATAGATTTGCGGGTCATCACGCACCTTTCGTTCTTTGTCCTGCGCTGATGATAGGCAAAGCAAATCGGCGAAACTGTGACGGTACGGTGTCGGGGTGAACCCCGACCTATGTTTGTAGCACTGCAGCCCATGGCGACCCGTAGGTCGGGGTTCTCCCCAACAACTATCCCAACCGCGAAATGATCACCGTTACTTCAGGCTTCTTCCCGATCTCACCCTGTGCTGACCGCCGGGCGATTGATTTCAGCTCTTTCTCCAGCTTCTCATCGTCGCGCAATGTCTTTGCATTGGCGCGGTTGATGAACTGGCTCAGGTCTTCTTCCACCACCTCAACTAGCGCGGCATTGCTGCTGCCCGTTTCGGCCAGGCCGTTGGTTTCCACCCATGGGTCACCCAAGGGTTCATCGTTTTCATCAATGATCAGCGTGACAATCAGATGCCCGTTCAGCGCCATACGAATGCGGTTGCGTACCACGCCGTCCAGCGCGCCGATTTGCACCGATCCATCCAGATAGGTCCGCCCGGTTTCGATATATTCCGCCACTGTCGGTTGGTTGCCAGAGAGGTCGATCATCATCCCATTGACAGCGACGATGCCAGACAGACCCGCCTCGCCACCCAGCTTCACATGCTCACGCAGGTGGCGGTGTTCGCCATGCATGGGGATCAGCGTTTGGGGTTTCGTGATCTGATGCAGGCGCGCCAGATCGGGGCGGTTGGCATGGCCCGACACGTGGTATTTGCCGCCTGCGTCATCGATCACATCGACGCCCAGTTCCGACAGTTGGTTCATAATGCGGATTACACCGCGTTCATTGCCGGGGATGGTTTTGGACGAGAAGAGGAAGGTATCACCTTCCTTCAGCTTAATCCCCAGATAAGACCCCTGCGCCAATTGGGCAGAGGCTGCGCGGCGTTCACCCTGAGACCCGGTGACCAGTAGCATCACATGCTCGCGCGGCATTTGCAGCGCGTCTTCAGGGGATACAACGGATGGGAAGCCTGTGAGGATGCCCACTTCCGTCGCGGCCTCAACCATCCGCCGCATCGCGCGGCCCAGCAGCACAACGGAACGGTCCGCCTTCTGCGCGGCAATCGCGAGCGTTTTCAGGCGCGCGATGTTCGATGCGAATGTCGTGGCCACGACCATGCCCTGCGCATCCTTCATCATCTCGGCGATGGCGTCGCCGATGGATGCCTCTGACCGCCCCGGATCGCGCGAAAACACGTTTGTGCTGTCGCAGACCAGCGCCTTGACGCCATCTTTTGAGACCTCTTCCCAAAGCGCCTCGTTCCATGGGTCACCCACAACAGGCGTCTCATCGATTTTGAAGTCGCCAGAGTGCAGGACCCGCCCTTCCGGCGTATCAATCAGCAGACCAGCGCTTTCCGGGATAGAATGGCTAATCGGCAGATAAGACACGGTCATCGGGCCGCATTTGATCATCTCAGGATAGACATCGACAACCTTCAACACCGATGGTGGCGCCCCATGTTCATCGAGCTTGCGCCGCGCGATATTGGCCGTGAATGGTCTTGCATAGACCGGCGCGCCCAGCTGTTGCCAGTAGTGCCCGACAGCACCGACGTGGTCTTCATGCGCATGGGTAATGAATATCCCCTCGATCTGCGCTTTGCGTTCCCGCAGCCAGGCGATATCCGGCAGGATTAGGTCCACCCCCGGTGTGCCGTCCATATCGGGGAAGGTCACGCCCAGATCAACCACGATCAGCCGCTCCTTACCGGCAGGCCCATAGCCATAGACATAGGCATTCATGCCGATTTCACCGGCACCTCCGAGGGGAAGGTAGATCAGGCGGTCGCTCATGCCGTGTCCTTGTTATATTGGTGGATGACGGTCAGCCCGTGCATCGTCAAATCATCTTCGAAGGCGTCAAACAGCTGCTCGGACTGTTGAAATAGCGGGGCCAGACCACCGGTTGAGATCACCTGCATCGGCATGCCGCGTTCCGCCTTGATCCGCGCGCATATCTCACGCACCAGCCCGATGTAACCCCAAAAGACGCCAGATTGCATACAGGCGACCGTATTGGTGCCGACCACCGACTGTGGCTTGGTGATATCGACATGCGGCAGGGCGGCGGCGGCGTTGTGCAACGCCTCGAGCGACAGGTTGACACCGGGGGCGATGACACCGCCGACATACGCGCCGTCTTCGGCGACGACGTCAAAGGTTGTGGCCGTCCCGAAATCAACAACGATCAGGTTGCCCCCATGCCGGTCAAAGGCCCCTGCCGTATTCACTAACCGGTCGGGGCCCACTTGGGTGCCTTCATCCACCCGCGGCTCTGCTGGCAGGCGGCAATCGGCTTTGCCCACAACCATCGGGCGGCAGTTATAATATCGGTCCGCAAAGACGCGCAGGTTAAAGACCACGCGTGGCACGGTGGAGCTGACAATCACCTCGGTAATCACCACATCCAGTTTTTGGAACCGCATCAGTGTGGAGAGCCAAACATAGTATTGATCCGCCGTGCGCTGCCATTCGGTGCTGGTGCGCCATGTGGCGATAAACGCGGATCCGTCCCAGATTGAAAACACCGTATTCGTGTTGCCGCAATCAATGGCGAGTAGCATGATCAGCCCTCCCTTTAGAAAAACACGTCAGCGGCCGGGATGGCACGTGGCCCGGTGCCTGTGATCAACACAAGGTTGCCGTCCTGGTCGATGCTGTCAAAAATGCCAGTGATGTCCTCACGCCCGGTGCTGGCGGTGATAATCTCGCCCAGTCGCGCGGCATTTGCCATCCAATCGTCGCGGATGCGATCAAAGCCAAAGCGCAGCAGTTTCGCCTCTTGTGTGGCATAGGCATCTGCGAGGGTTGAAAGAAAGTCGCGGGCCGACACGTCCTCGCCCCCCGCCCCGGCCAGACTGGTCGGGGCAAAGCTGGCGTCAGTGACGCCATCAGGCACATGCGCCAGGTTCACGCCGATCCCGATGGACAGCCAATCAACAAAGGGCCCGCTGCCACTGCTTTCCAGCAGGATACCAGCCACTTTGCCACCAGACAGCAGCACATCATTGGGCCATTTCAGTGACAGCTTATCAGCAGAGACATAGATCGAAAGCGCTTGAAACAGCGCATTGGCCGCAAGAAAGGACCGCTTTGCCGCCTCTGCCGCAGTTGCCTCTGGCCTGAAGATCAGCGTGGCGTTCAGATTGCCCTCTGGCACCACCCATTTGCGCCCGCGCCGCCCACGCGCTGCGGTTTGGGTTTTCGCCATAATCCATGTGGGCCGATCAATATCTGGGGCGCGCCGCGCCGCCTCGGCCATTGTGCTGTCAACGCTGTCCAGCACGACGCGGGCGTAGCCCTCGGGCCAGGGCCCATGTCCGGGGTCTTTAGTTAACAAGCGTTGCCGCCGCTGCAGCCGCTGCGGGCTCGATCCCGAAAAGGTTCACAACGCCCAAGAGCATCACCACAGCAGACCCCATCAGGAATGTCCAAAGCACTGGGTTCATCTTGCTATCAAGCTGTTCGCCCTCTTCACCAAAATACATGAAGTAGACGATCCGCAGGTAGTAGAAGGCACCGATCACGGATGCGATTACACCAGCCACGGCCAGCCATGCCAGCCCGCCATCGTAAGCTGCGCGCAGGACATAGAATTTGCCAAAGAAGCCAACCATTGGCGGCACACCCGCCAAGCTGAAGAGCAGCACCAGCATTGCCAAGGCGCGCAGCGGCTGGCGTTTGGAATACATTTTGAGGCTGTCGATGTCCGTGACCGGCCGTCCGTCGCGTTCCATCGATAGGATAAATGCAAAGGTGCCGATGTTCATGGTTACATAGATCGCCATGTAGATCAGCATCGCCTGCACGCCAAAGGCGGTGCCAGCGGCAAGCCCCATCAGCGCAAAACCCATATGCGCGATGGAGGAGTATGCCATCAGACGTTTGATGTTGCGCTGCCCAATGGCTGCAATCGCGCCAAGGAACATAGAAACCACAGCAAGGAAGGCCACGATCTGTTGCCAGTCACCAACGATCCCGCCGAATGCGTCATGCACAACGCGGGCGAAAAGCGCCATGGCGGCGACTTTTGGGGCCGTGGCAAAGAAGGCCGTAACCGGTGTGGGCGAGCCTTCGTAGACGTCCGGTGTCCACATGTGGAATGGCGCGGCAGAGACTTTGAAGGCAAAGCCTGCGACCAGGAAGACGAGGCCAAAGAGAAGGCCGAGCGATGGCTCATCTGCGGTGGCCTCGATAATGCCAGCAAAGAGCGTTGTGCCTGCGAAGCCGTAGGTGAGCGATGCGCCGTAGAGCAGCAGACCAGAGGAGAGCGCGCCGAGGACGAAGTATTTGAGGCCAGCTTCTGTCGATTTCACGCTATCGCGGCGCAGCGATGCCACGACATAAAGCGCCAGCGACTGCAATTCGAGCCCCATGTAAAGCGCCATTAGATCGCCTGCGCTGACCATCACCATCATGCCGACCACTGCCAAGGCCACGAGGATTGGGTATTCAAACCGCAACAACCCGCGTTGCTGCATATAGCTTTCCGACATCAGCAAAACCGCAGCTGCCGAGACCAGTATCACGATCTTGGAGAAGCGCGCAAAGCCGTCATCAACGAACATGCCACCAAAGGCGATATTCGTCCCCTGCCCGTTGATCCCGATCCAGACCGCCATCAGCACAAACAGACCAGAGGTCGCCCATGTCAGCAGCGGGGCCATGCCGTCTTTGGTTGTGTAGACGGCGGCCATCAATGCGCCCATGGCGTAGATCGCCAGCACAAGTTCGAGCATCAGGATTTGGATATCAGCGCCAATCATAACGGGCTTTCCTTAATTCGCAGCAAACTGCGTCGCGGCCTCAAAGGTCGCAAGTGCGGTTTCATAGTTGCCGACCAGCGCAGAGACGCTCGGGCCGATAATATCGAGGACAAGGGCGGGATAGACCCCCAAGAGCAGGGTCATGACGACTAGCGGCGCAAAGATCATCCGCTCACGCGTGCCCATGTCTGTGATGGTCTTCAGGCTTTCCTTGATCAGGTCGCCGAAGACGACGCGGCGGTAAAGCCACAACGCATAGGCGGCCGACAGGATCACACCAGAGGTCGCGAAGATCGCGATCCATGTGTTCACCTGGAAAATGCCCATCAGGACGAGGAATTCGCCGATAAAGCCGGAGGTGCCGGGCAAGCCGACATTTGCCATCGTGAAGAACATAAAGATCAGCGCATAGGCGGGCATCCGGTTCACGAGGCCCCCGTAAGCATCAATCTCGCGCGTATGCATCCGGTCGTAGATCACGCCGACACACAAGAACAGCGCGCCAGAGATAAAGCCGTGGCTGATCATCTGGAAAATTGCACCGTCAATGCCCTGCTGGTTCACCGCAAAGATCCCCATCGTCACGTAACCCATATGAGCGACGGATGAGTAGGCGATCAGCTTCTTCATGTCTTCCTGCACCAATGCCACCAGCGAGGTGTAGACAATCGCAATGGCAGAGAGGGTCAGCACAAGCGGCCCCATCACCTCGGACCCGACAGGGAACATCGGCAGGCTGAACCGCAATAAGCCGTAACCACCCATCTTCAACAGGATCGCGGCCAGAACCACGGACCCGGCTGTTGGCGCTTGCACGTGTGCGTCGGGTAGCCAAGTGTGTACCGGCCACATCGGCATTTTCACTGCAAAGCTGGCGAAGAACGCGAGCCACAGCAGTGTCTGCATGCCGCCAACGATTTGGACACCCAAGACGCTGAAATTTTCGGTCCCGAAGGTATGGGTCATCAGCGTTGGGACGTCGGTTGTGCCCGCATCCGCGAACATCGCCACCATCGCGACCAGCATCAGGACAGAGCCAAGGAAGGTGTAGAGGAAGAACTTGAAGGATGCATAGATCCGGTTCTTGCCGCCCCAGATGCCGATGATCAGGAACATCGGAATCAGACCAGCCTCGAAGAACAGGTAGAACAGCACCAGATCAAGCGCGAGGAAGACGCCGAGCATGAGCGTTTCAAGGATCAGGAAGGCGATCATATATTCCTTGACCCGCGTTTTCACATCCCAGCAAGCCGCGATGACAAGCGGCATCAGGAAAGTGGTCAACATCACAAAGAGGATCGAAATACCATCCACGCCCATCTTGTATTGCAAGCCCAACAGCCAATCGCGGGTCTCCACCATTTGGAAGCCCGTGTCCGCAGGGTTGAAGTTGCCCAGAATAAACAGCGAGCAAATGAAGGTGACCGCCGTGGTGACCAGCGCGACCCATTTGGCATTGCGCTGTGCGGCCTCATCATCACCGCGCAGGAACAGCGCCAGAATGGCTGCCCCCAAGAGCGGCAGGAACGTGGTGAGTGAAAGAATATTGCCCATCAGTTCGCTCCCCCGAACAGCGTCATCCAGGTGAGTAATACGGCTATCCCAAGGACCATCGCGAAGACATAGCTAAAGATGTAGCCTGACTGCGCACGGCCAGCCAGCCGCGTCAGGAACGGCACGATCCCCATGGCAACGCCATTGATCCCGCCGTCGATTGTATTTGTGTCACCCTGTTTCCACAGGATACGGCCCAAGGCGAATGCGGGGCGAACAAAGACGAAATTATAGATTTCGTCAAAGTACCATTTGTTCAGCAAGAACTGATACATCGGCGCTTGCTGCTCGGCCAGTTTGCGTGGCCAATCAGGCCTGCGGATGTACATCTGATAGGCCAGACCAAGGCCCGCGAGCATGGCAAAGAACGGGGCTAGTTTCACCCAGACAGGCACCTCATGCGCGTCGTTCAGCACATGATTTTCGGGGCTGTTGTGGATAGCCCCCTCGCCCGGTGCGCCCACCAGATTGTAGTGGGCCTTGCCGTGGCCGCCTTCTTCCTTGGCGTGACCATCGCCGTGGTCGTCCGCATGGTCATCGCCATGGTGTTCCTCGGCTGCATAAGGCACGCCAAAGAACTTGCCGACCTTGTCGTTGGAACCAAAGAAGGACCCGTACCAGACCATGCCAGAGAAGACGGCACCAAGTGCCAGCACATAAAGCGGGAACAGCATGCTGTTGGGGCTTTCATGCGCATGGTCGTGCGTATGCGCATCGCCGCGCGGCGTGCCGTAGAAGGTCAGGAACATCAGACGCCAGCTGTAGAAGCTGGTCATCAGCGCCGCGACCACCAGCATCCAGAAAGCATAGCCGCCTGCGGTGCCTGCGTAGGCGCTTTCGATAATCGCATCCTTGGACACAAAGCCTGCGAACCCAATCGGGAAGCCGACGTAGAGCAGCGGGATACCAACGCCGGTGATGGCCAAGGTGCCAATCATCATCATCCAGAAAGTCTTGGGGATCTTGTGGCGCAAACCGCCATAGTTCCGCATGTCCTGTTCATGATGCATCGCATGAATTACGGAGCCTGCCCCAAGGAACAACATCGCTTTGAAGAAGGCGTGCGTCAGCAAGTGGAACATGGCAACGGAGTATACGCCGAGGCCAGCGGCCACAAACATATACCCCAGCTGCGAACAGGTGGAATATGCGATGACGCGCTTGATGTCGTTCTGCACCAGACCCACTGTCGCGGCAAAGAAGGCGGTGGTCGCACCAAGGAAGACGATGAAATTGGTGGTCGCTTCGGCATATTCCATCAGCGGCGACATGCGGCAGACCAAGAACACTCCGGCGGTCACCATGGTGGCCGCGTGGATCAGGGCCGACACTGGTGTCGGACCTTCCATCGCGTCAGGCAACCATGTGTGCAGGAACAGCTGCGCCGATTTCCCCATCGCACCAATGAACAAGAGGAATGCAATCAAGTTCAGCGTATTCCATTCGCGCCACGCAAAACTCATCGTGTGGTCTTGCAGATCAGGGATGGCGGCAAAAATGTCATCGAACTTGATGCTGTCGGTCACCATGTAGAGGGCAAAGATACCCAGCGCGAAGCCAAAGTCACCGACGCGGTTGACCACGAACGCCTTGATTGCAGCAGCACCAGCGGACGGCTTACGGTAGTAGAAGCCGATCAACAGGTAGGATGCAACGCCCACGCCTTCCCAGCCAAAGAACATCTGCACAAGGTTGTCGGCTGTGACCAGCATCAACATCGCGAAGGTAAAGAACGACAGATAAGCAAAGAAACGGGGGCGATAGCTCTCGCCTTCTTTGAAGTTCTCGTCATGCGCCATATAGCCAAAGGAATACAGGTGCACGAGGGCCGAGACGGTGTTGATCACGATCAGCATGATCGCGGTCAAACGGTCCATCTTGATCGCCCAATCGGTGCTGAGCGTGCCGCTTTCAATCCAGCGCAGAATGTTGACGGTGTAAGCGCCATTGGGATGGGCAGATGGATCAAACGTCAGGAACACAACCCAAGACAGGATGGCCGCCAGGAACAACAGGCTTGTCGCGGTCCATTGGGCCGCGGTCTCGCCAATCAGTTTCCAGCCAAATCCGCAGATCAGCGCGCCAACAAGCGGGGCAAAGAGGATGACGGTTTCCATGGTCTTAGCCCTTCATCACGTTGACGTCTTCAACGTCGATGGTTCCGCGGTTGCGGAAGAAACAGACAAGGATCGCAAGGCCAATCGCGGCCTCCGCGGCGGCGACGGTCAGCACGAACAGGGTAAACACCTGCCCCACCAGATCACCCAGGTAGCTGGAGAAAGCGACAAGGTTGATATTCACCGCGAGCAGCATCAATTCGATGCTCATCAGCAGAATGATCACGTTCTTACGGTTCAGGAATAATCCGAAGATCCCGATGACAAACAGGGCCGCGGCCACTGTGAGATAATGTTCAAGTCCGATCATACGTATCTTCCTTTTGAGGCGTTTGGCCCCGGTCTTGTCTTTGTCGCCGTCCCGGACGTGATCCAGGACCTCATGTCTTGTTGCAGGTCCCGGATCAAGTCCGGGACTGCGGTATCTCTCAACCCGCCAGCTTAAATTCCGTCTTATCGCCGCGCAGCGCGGGATAGGCCGCGGCGCAGGCGCAGTTTTCGTTTGTTTCTGTTGTGATCGCGATGTCGCGCGCGATAAACTCAAGGTCTGCCGCGATCCGTTCGAACGTGGCAAAGATGCGGGCGCCTGATTGATGGCGCTCCAGCACCTCGATCGCATCATCGGTGCGGTCAAAGGCGCTACGGCGGCCCATATTTTCCTCGGCTGTGCGGAACTTCAACATCTCGCCACTGGCGCATTCCACCAAGGAAAAGCCTTTGGCAGTGCCTTCCATCGACCACCAGTCAAGCCACATCACCCGGCCCTCGCCCAGATCCATATGGCGGATCTCGCCACCATGACTGGGATGGGTGGTGCGCTCGCACTCGGCGAACGTCAGCGCCTGCATCTGCCCACCAACGCAAACCGCGAGGCTGGCCGCAAAGAACTTTCTAGAAAGTTCTTTTATGCCTAAGATTTTTCTAGAAAAATCTTGCATCAAAGCCCCTGCCCCGGCTTGACGTCTTTCAGCTCCATCGCTGTCGCAGGGTCACGGTACATCTGCTCAAGCACGTTCTGGCGCTTGATATCCACACGGTGGCGCAGCGTCAGGACAATCGCCCCGATCATCGCGACCAGCAGGATCAGGCCGGACAGCTGGAACAGCAGGATGTATTTGTCATAGATCAGCAAACCCAGCGCGCGGGTGTTATCAAGATCGCCAGCAGGCGCCGCGATCCGCCCCTCAACCCCGTCGGAATAACCCCAGACGCCAAAGGCCAGCGCCAGTTGCATCATGATCACCACGCCGATCAGCAGGGCCAACGGCAGGTATTTGGTCATCTCGGCCTTCAGCTCGGCGAAATCAACGTCCAGCATCATCACCACGAAAAGGAACAATACCGCAACGGCGCCGACGTAGACGATGATCAGCAGCATGGCGACGAATTCTGCACCCAAGGTCACGAACAACCCAGCGGACGACAGGAAGGCCAAGATCAGCCACAGCACCGAATGCACCGGGTTGCGGGCGATGACGGTCATCAGACCGCCGGCCACCGTTGTCACGGCAAAGAGGTAAAATGTGAACGCGAAAACACTCATGCGTTGTCGTCCTTTTCTAAGACTTCGGTCGCCAGTTCCATGGATTTGGTCATGGCTGGCACGCCTGCGAACATACCCATCTGGGCGATCACTTCGGCGATTTCCTGTTTTGTGGCCCCTGCTTCCACCAAATGGCGGACGGTCATCCTGATTTGGGCCTCCGCCTGCGCACCCAAGACGGTCAACGCCCCCAAGGTCAGCATCAGCCGGGTCTTGGCATCCAGACCATCAGGGCTGATCCCTTTGCCAAAGAACATCTCCATCGTGTCGGCCGACATGGTGGGCCAGAGGTTTTCAAACCCTTTAGGCGTGAATGATTCCAGCGCCGGATTCATGGCTTTCGCCCAGTCCTGGCCCAGCTTCATCATCGCTTCAAAGGGGTTTTGCTCGGTCATGCCGCCGTCTCCGCCTCGAAGACTTCGATCGCGGCATTCAGCCCATTTATCATCGCCGGAAAACCGCCATAGAGCGTCATTTGATAGATGATCTCGCAAATTTCTTCACGGCTCGCGCCCACTGAACGCGCACTGGCAATGTTCACTTTTAGCTGCGGCTTGGTCTGCCCGCCTTGGGCCGTGAGCGCTGCCACGGTTGCCAAGAGCCGGGTTTTTTCATCGACCACACCGCGCGCGTAAAATGTGCCATAGGGCACCTCTACCACCATACGAGAAAGACCTGGAACAAGTGCGTCATAGCGGGCCGCCAATGCGTCCTCCATGCCGGGGTTCACCTGTTCAGACAGTGCTTTGCCGCGCGCATATGTGGTTTCACCAAGGCTCATCGGTAAGGCGCATCCAATTCCAGATTGCGCGCGATCTCAGATTCCCAACGGTCGCCGTTTTCAAGCAGTTTTTCTTTGTCGTAATACAGCTCTTCCCGCGTTTCGGTGCTGAATTCGAAATTCGGACCTTCGACGATGGCATCCACCGGGCAGGCCTCCTGACAGAAGCCGCAGTAAATGCACTTCGTCATGTCGATGTCATAGCGGGTGGTGCGGCGGCTGCCGTCGTCGCGCGGTTCGGCGTCGATGGTGATGGCTTGGGCGGGACACACGGCCTCACACAGCTTACAAGCAATGCAGCGTTCTTCGCCATTGGGATAGCGGCGCAGCGCATGTTCGCCGCGGAAGCGCGGGCTGAGTGGCCCTTTCTCATGCGGATAGTTCAGCGTGGCTTTGGGCGAGAAGAAATACTTCATGCCAAGGCTGAAGCCTTTCCAGAAATCCTGAAGCAGGAAGTATTTCGCGGCACGGTTATAGTCGATTTGGGTCATTGCTTATATCCCCACTGGCCAGCGGGCCCAAAAGCCGCCAAGCACTTCAAATTTCGCCAGGAATGCGACGATCACGACCCAGGCCAGTGACAGCGGCAGGAAGACTTTCCAGCCGATGCGCATCAGTTGGTCGTAGCGGTAGCGTGGTGTGATGGCCTTGACCATCGAGAACATAAAGAAGACGAGCGCCATCTTCAGCACCATCCACAGAATGCCGTCCGGCAGCCCCGGAATGGGCGACAGCCAACCACCGAAGAAGAGAAGCGAAATCAGCGCGCACATCAGCACGACGGCCATCAGCTCACCGATCATGAACAGAAGGAAGGGCGTAGAGGAGTATTCCACCTGATAACCTGCAACCAGCTCTGATTCCGCTTCTGGCAGGTCGAAAGGCGGACGGTTGGTTTCAGCCAAGGCGCTGATAAAGAACAGGAATAGCATCGGGAAATGCGCAACCCAGAACCAGTTGAACAGGCCCGCATTACCGTCTTGCGCCGCAACAATCGCGCCAAAGTTCATCGACCCGGCCGAGATGATGACACCCACGATGATCAGGCCGATCGAAACCTCGTAAGAGATCATCTGCGCGGCGGACCGAAGCGAGCCAAGGAACGGGTATTTCGAGTTCGACGCCCAGCCGCC
>JBCAZI010000017.1:0-42926 GCA_038533095.1 Pseudomonadota bacterium | reverse complement strand
CATGATCACCGCCCCCGTCGTGGATGACGACGACCGGATCGTCGGTGTGATCACCATCGACGACGCGATGATGTTTCTGGAAGAAGAGGCTGAAGAAGACATCCTGCGCCTGGCCGGTGTAGGCGAAGGCAGCCTGTCTGACCGGGTGATTGCCACGACCAAACGGCGCTTTCCTTGGCTGGCGGTGAACCTTGTCACCGCGATCTTTGCGTCGCTGGTGATCGCGCTCTTCGAAGAAACAATCGCAGGGCTGGTAGCCTTGGCGGTGCTGATGCCGATCGTCGCCTCCATGGGTGGTAATGCGGGCACACAGTCACTGACCGTCGCGGTACGTGCCATTGCGACGCGCGATCTGACCACGGCCAACGTCTGGCGGGTGATCCGGCGCGAGGTGCTGGTGGGCCTGATCAACGGGCTGATCTTTGCGGTCGTGATGGGCATCGTTGGGGTCGTCTGGTTTGGCTCGCCCATGCTGGGCGTCGTGATCGCGGTCGCGATGGTGATCAATATGGTGGTGGCCGGTTTGGCGGGCACTGTGATCCCTGTCCTGCTGGAAAAAATCGGTATCGACCCTGCATTGGCATCCGGTGCTTTCGTCACGACCGTGACCGATGTGGTTGGTTTCTTCGCCTTCCTGGGCCTTGCCGCCATGTGGCTCTTGTGATGGATAAATCTGCCGCGCGAACTGCCGCTTTCGCCCGGCGCAAAGCGGCGCATCAGCCGCATGGCGCAACAGCCGGCTACCTGAGCGAAGTGCTTGCCGGGCACCGTGGCGTGCCATTGGCAGGCTATATGGCGATGCGCACCGAGATTGATCCGACCCCGGCAATGGAAGAGGCCGCGGCGCATGGTCCCGTCGGCGTGCCTGTCATCATCGGGGCAGGGCAGCCACTTAAGTTCCGGCTGTGGGAGCCTGATTGTACGCTGGTGAAGGGTGAATTTGGCGCAATGATACCAGAGGCGGGTGATTTGATGATCCCGCAAATCGTGATCGTGCCCTTGGTGGCCTTTGACCGCCGCGGCGGCCGTCTGGGCTATGGCGGCGGTTTCTACGACCGGACACTTGAAAAGCTGCGTGCCGCACAAACCATCATGGCCATTGGTTTCGCTTATACTGCGCAGGAAGATGAAGACTTGCCACTGGAGCCGACAGATCAACCTCTTGATCTGATCGTGACCGAAGAAGGGGTGATCACCCCATGACCGAATGGTTGCAAAATCTGGTGCAGGCTTTGAATTTCCTTTGGCAGAACCCAGGCGTTCTGGTCATCGCTTTGCTGATCCTGATCCCGCTCTATTGGGTGCAGGGCAAGCTCTTCCGCCGCGCACTCACCACCTCGCAGCGGGCGCGATTTGGTGGGGTTGTTCAGCCCGCCGGTGAAGCCAAGCGCATCCATGACATCGGCATCGGGGTGCAGGCCATCCTTGTCCTCAAGCCGGTTACAACGGGGCTGTTTGGCATGCTTTTGGCGATGGGGTTCTTTGGGGCCTTGGCGGCCTTTATGGGGCTTGTTGTCCTAAAGGACGTGGAAGGACAAACAAACGAAAACTACTTTGCCTTTGCGGTTGGCATCGGTTTCGTTTTGTTAGGTGTCTGGACGTTGTTTGGTCTGTTAACCCGGATTGAGCTGGATGATTACCAGATCGTTCACAAGCGGTTTGGTCGGCGGAGACGCAAATTTCGCACATCGGAGATTGCCGCTGTCGAAAAGCTGGGAAAGACGCTGGGTGCAGGGGTCATTTTGACGTTCGAGGACGGACGAAAACTCAAATTACCCGCAAGCTTTGCCGGTTACACAGAAGCGCTCAAGTTCTTATGGACAGCACATCCTGCAATTGCAGGCCACGCACTATTGGCGGAAGCCACAGCAAGGCAGTACCGTCGCACGATGAAACCCTAGCTTTCCGCGAAGGCCGCCATCACCTCATCAGAGGCTTCAAAGTTTGCGGTCACGCGCTGCACGTCGTCGTCTTCTTCCAGCGTATCCAGCAGCTTCATCAGCTTGGTCAGCCCTTCGACATCCAGCTCGGTTGTCATATTGGGCTTCCAGATCAGCTTAGTTGATTCACTCTCGCCCAATTCCGCCTCTAGCGCGTTGGACACATCGTTCAAATCCGTATCCGCGCAATAGATGACGTGGTTGTCGTCATCGCTTTGCACGTCCTCGGCGCCCGCTTCAATCGCGGCCATCATCACGGTGTCAGCATCGGCAACAGAGGCGGGGTAGACCACCTCGCCCTTGCGGTCGAACATAAACCCAACCGAGCCTGTCTCGCCCAGGTTCCCACCGTTTTTGGAAAAGGTCGAACGGACGGTTGATGCTGTGCGGTTGCGATTGTCCGTCATCGCCTCGACAATCACCGCCACACCGTTGGGGCCGTACCCCTCATAGCGGATTTCGTCATAGTTCTCAGCATCACCACCTTGGGATTTCTTGATCGCACGGTCGATCACATCCTTCGGAACAGAGTTTGATTTGGCTTCTTTCACCGCCAGTCGCAGACGCGGGTTTTTGTCAGGGTCCGGGTCACCCATTTTCGCAGCAACCGTGATTTCCTTGGCCAGTTTGGAAAACAGCTTGGAGCGCAGCTTGTCCTGCCGTCCTTTGCGATGCTGAATATTCGCCCATTTGGAGTGGCCGGCCATGGCAGAAACCTCGTCTTGTCTTGCGTTGATCTGCGCCTCTATACGGCAAGGCGCACCGCCCCCGCAACCCCGGCCTAAAGCGGCCAGATAAAGGGAATGACGAAGGAAACAATGGGCGCGAGTGACAGGTTCAGCGGCACACCGAATTTCAGGAAATCGGTAAACTTATACCCGCCGGGTCCATAGACCAATGTGTTGGTCTGATAGCCAATGGGCGTGGCGAAACTGGCGCTGGCGGCGATCATGACGGCCACGACCAAGGGGCGCGGATCAACGCCAAGCGCGCTGGCCAATCCGATGGCAATTGGCGTCATGACAACAGCGACAGCATTGTTTGATACCAATTCCGTCAGGATGCTGGATAACAGATAGACCGCCAGCACCACAAAGAAGGGCGGCAAGACCAACATCACCGGTGACAGCGTATCGGCAATAATGCCCACAGCGCCCGATGATTGCAGCGCAGACCCCACCCCCAGCATCGCGAAAATCAGCGCAAGCAAGCGGCCATCGACGTAAGAAAACGCCTCATCCGCGTCGATACAGCCGGTCATCAAAACGACGGTGACGCCGATCATGGCAAGCATCAAAATCGGGGCAATACCCAAGGCGGCCAAGGTCACCACGCCAAGCAAAACCGCAATCGCGACCCAGGCGTGCCCACGCCGATATGCCCGTTGGGACGGCGTGGAGACATCACCAAGGTTCATATCTTCGGCCAGCCGCTGAATATCTTCTGGCGCGCCTTCCAGCAGTAGCGTGTCACCGACCTTGACGATGATATCATCGATCTGCGCACTGATGTTGGCATCGCGCCGGTGTACGGCCAGCGGATAGACAGCATAGCGCCTGCGTAACCGCATTGCCCCTAATCGTCGGCCAACCATTTTGCAGTTGGGTGTGATCAGCACTTCAACGGTGGTCGTCTCGACGGCTGATACCTGATCAACGCGCTTGAGCTCTTTGTTATTTTGCAAGGACAACAGCTCGGTCATTTCTGTGCGCAAAATGACCCGGTCACCCAGCTCCAAGGTGACAGCTTTTAGGTTGCGGCGCAGCGAGGTATCGCCGCGAACCACGTCGATCAGGCGCACGCCATCGCGCTTGAATAGTTGCACGCCCGTCGCTTCGCGCCCGATTAGATTGCTTTCGGGGGGGATCACCGCTTCGGAAAAGAACTTTTTCTTGGACCTGTCTGACAACATCGTCGCCATGCTCTGCCGGTCGGGCAACAGGCGGGGGGCCATGAAGTAGAGATAGGTGAAGGTCCAAAGAACGACGACAATACCAATTGGAAAAATCTCTAGGATCCCAAAAGGTTCTAACCCCGATGATCTCGCAACGCCGTCGACCAGCAGGTTGGTCGAGGTGCCCAACAAGGTCATCGTGCCGCCCACAATCGCCGCATAGCTTAGCGGGATCAGCAGTTTTGAGGCTGAGGTTCCCAAGGTCCGCGCCAATTGCACAAAGACCGGGATCATCACGACCACCAGTGGCGTGTTGTTCATGATGGCGCTGGCGAAGGCCACAAACAGCAATCCACCTCCAATCGCGCGCGCTGGGCTGACCTTGGCCTGTCGCTCTGCGATTTGTGTCATCGCGTTCAGCGCGCCTGTGCGCACCAAAGCACCCACGATGATAAACATTGCCGCAATCGTCCAGGGGGCAGGGTTGGCCAGGGCCATCACTGCGGCCTCATAGGGCAAAATCCCCGTTACCAGCAGGATCGACACGCCGATCATGGCCACAACCTCGGTCGGGTAGACCTCGCGCAGGAACATCCCGAACATGCCCAAGACGACCGCCATGGTCACAATGGCGCTTTGGGTGTCGGTCAGGTTTAGTAAGTTATCCATGGGGTTGAGTGTCGCCCAGTGGTGCGCTTTCGGCAAGCCGTGGTTGCACAAGGCTGAGGCCAAGGCCCATGCAGGCAAGAGCAGCCCAAATCCAGATGCTGTAAGTCTCTCCCAGCAAAAGCATCGCCCAAAACACGCCTGATCCAGTGACAATGTAGCTGACCTGCCCAGCAAAGACGGATCCCGCCCGCGCGATCAGCCAGACATAGCCGGAATAGACCAGCACATGGATGATTGAGCTCAGAAGCATGGTAAAATCCGCCAGAATGAAAGGGGGGTGCGGGACAAAGAACTGCCCTGTACCCAGTGCCAAGGGCAGCGCAATGACGGTGCCGATGGCAGACGCGCCAAATAGGACCTGAAACGGATCAAGCCCTGCCGTGCCCCATTTCGCAACGATATTGCCCTCGCAGGCGTAACAAAACGGGGCCACCAGCGCCAAAGGCAGGAAAGCGATCATCGCGCGTTCGGGCAAGCTGGCCTCGGGCAGGGCGATCAGCCCGACACCGATCAGGCCAAGGCAAAGACCACCCAAGCGCCGGAAAGAGAAACGATCATTGCCAAGCGCCAAGGCAATCGGAAAGGCCATCATCGGGATCGTGGCGATCACAATAGACATGATACCAGAAGGCAGATGGAACGCTGCGCGAAAGCCGGTGTAGCCGGGGATCAGCGTGCCAATGGTTGCGATCATCAACCAGACGCCTAGTGTCTTGGCCGTGAATGGCATGCGCCCCATCTGCCGCCACCGCAGCACGCCCAGCAATACGGCGCCAATCAGCATCTGCCAAAAGACGATGCCAAGAGGCTGATACCCCGCGGTGACTGTGATCTTGATCAAGGGCTGCGTCAGCCCCCAACCTGCGCCTAACACCAGCAAAAACCCCGTCAGTCGCAGCCGTTCGGCGTTCATAAAGGGCCCGTTTGCGCCAGACGGCCACCTTGGCGCACCATTGCGACCTTTGTGGCTTTGCCGGTCAGGTTGTCGGTCTCAACGTACAGACCCGAAAGCGTGGCCTCCTCGGCCGCAGGTGTGAACCGTGCCTTGGGCATGCCGGTGATAAAGCGGCGCATCGGTTCGGACTTCTCCATGCCGATGACAGAGTTGTAGTCGCCGCACATGCCTGCATCCGTCAGGTATGCCGTGCCACCGGGCAAGATCATCGCATCCGCTGTAGGCACATGTGTATGTGTTCCCACAACGACGCTCGCGCGCCCATCGCAAAAATGACCCGCGGCCATTTTCTCGGACGTCGCTTCGCAATGGATATCAATCAAGCTAGCGGCGACTTGGCCGCCCATCGGATATTGGCGCAGGACCGCATCCAACGCGGAAAACGGATCATCAAAGGGGCGTTTCATAAAGACCTGCCCGAGAACCTGCGCCACTAGCACTTTGCGCCCACCGGGGGCGTTGTAGACCCGTGCGCCAACACCGGGGGCGGCTTTGGAATAGTTTAGCGGTCGGATGATGCGCTGTTCTTTCTCGATGAAGGTCAGCATGTCTTTTTGGTCAAAAGCATGATCGCCCAGCGTAACCACATCGGCCCCTGCATCCAGCAAGATATTGGCGTGATCGCCTGATAGCCCCATGCCAGAGGTGGCGTTCTCGCCGTTGACCACGACGAAATCCAGCTTCCAGTCGTCCCGCAAGCGGGGCAGGTGGGTGGTGATCGCGGCACGGCCCGCGCGCCCCATAACATCGCCAAGAAAAAGTATTTTCATGCCCGCGTTGTTACGGGGAACAGCGGGTTTCATCCAGCGGTTTCTGCGCGCTTGCCATCCGGCGCGCTTGGTGCGACGGATGGGGCATGGAAACACCTGCACAATCCCGGCCCATCGTGGGCATCTTTTGGATGTTTTTTACCGGGCTGATGTTTGTCGGCGTGACGGCTGTGGTCAAACATGTGGGCGATGATGTGCCAGCGGCACAGGCGGCGTTTCTGCGTTATGTGCTTGGGCTGGTGTTTCTGATCCCGATGATCAAACCGATTTTGGCGGCCCATCTGACTGGACGGCAGAAGAAGCTGTTTTGGGCGCGCGGGTTGGTGCACACATTGGCCGTAATTTTGTGGTTCTTTGCGATGGCGCGGATACCCATCGCCGAGGTCACGGCGATGAACTACCTCTCGCCGGTCTATGTGTCACTTGGTGCCGCGCTGTTCTTGGGTGAACGCCTGCCGCCACGGCGTTTGGCCGCGGTGATCATGGCACTGATCGGTGCGATGATAATCCTGCGCCCCGGCGTGAGAGAGGTAGAGCTGGGCCATATTGCGATGTTGGCCACCGCCGTGTGTTTCGCGGCGGGTTATCTGATTGCCAAGCAGCTATCAGGCGAGGTGTCGGCCCCCGTTGTTGTGGGCATGCTGTCGATCACCGTCACCATTGGCCTAGCGCCATTCGCCTTTGCCGTTTGGGTGACACCGACCATGGAACAATTAGGATGGCTGTTTCTGGTCGCCTGTTTTGCGACAGCCGGGCACTATTCGATGACCTTGGCCTTTGCTGCAGCACCTTTGACCGTCACGCAGCCGGTCACGTTTTTGCAGCTGGTCTGGGCGGTGTTATTGGGTGCGGTGGTCTTTGGCGAAGCGGTGGATGGCTGGGTGATTTTCGGCGGTGCCGTGATTATGGCATCTGTCAGCTTCATCACTTGGCGCGAGGCCGTCGCGAGGCGCAATGTGACGCCTGCGGTGCATAGCACAAAGGTCTGATGCCTCCGGCGGAAGTTTGAAAGGACATGGAAAGAGCAGGCTTTAGTTTGGGCTCAGGCGCGCCAGTAGGGACGCTTGCGTGACAACACCGACCGGCTGACCATTTTCCATCACCTGCAATCCGGCGCCGTCGATGTCGTGGATGATCTCTTGCACGGGGGTTTCGACATCAATCGTAGGTCCGCTTGCCGCACCTTGGGTCATCACATCGCGCGCAGTGAGCACACCCAGCGGGTTCATATGGGCGACGAAGTCCGCCACATAGTCGTTCGCCGGGTTGGTGAAGATATCGCGCGGCGTGCCGCATTGCACAATGCGCCCACCTTCCATGATGGCGATGCGATTACCGATCTTGAACGCCTCGTCCAGATCATGGCTGACAAAGATAATCGTGCGTCCGCGTTCCTTTTGCAGTTCCAGCAATTCGTCCTGCAGGCGGGTGCGGATCAGCGGATCAAGTGCCGAGAATGGTTCATCCATCAGCAGGATCGGCGCATCGGTTGCAAAGGCGCGGGCGAGGCCGACGCGTTGCTGCATGCCACCTGAAAGTTCGCCGACCAATGCGTCCGCGCGATCATCAAGGCCCACCATCTGCAATTCCTGATCAACGCGCTTGATGCGGGCGGGTTTTTCCATCCCCGCGAGTTCCAGCCCAAGGCCGACGTTGTCACGCACGGTTCTCCATGGCAGCAGCCCAAACTGCTGAAACACCATCGACACGCATTCACGTCGCACCCGGCGCAAATCACTGGCCGAACTTTTGCCAACACTGCAGGTCCAATCGCCATCGAAGATGCGGACCTCACCACGTACGACTGGGTTCAGCCCGTTGACGGCGCGCAGCAGCGTAGATTTACCAGAACCGGAAAGGCCCATCAGCACCAGTATTTCGCCCGTTTCTACATTGAGCGAGCAGTTGTGCACCCCGAGGATCTGATCAGTCCGTTCGCGGATCTCTGGCCGCTCCAACCCCTCGTCCATTAAGGGCAGGGCGGTTTGCGGTCGGGCCCCAAAAACGATGGAGACATTGTCAAATTCTACAGCATTCATTTCTGTTTCACCCGCAGCATGCGGTCCAGCATGATCGCGACGACCACGATCACAAAGCCGCTTTCAAAGCCCAGCGATGTATTCACCGTGTTCAGTGCGCGAATCACCGGCACGCCCAATCCGCTTGCGCCCACGAGTGCTGCGATGACCACCATCGACAGTGACAGCATGATTGTCTGATTCAGGCCCGTCATAATCTGCGGCATGGCAGAGGGCAGTTCGACTTTCAGCAGCACCTGCCGCTTTGTCGCGCCGAAGGCTTGGGCGGCTTCCAGCAGGGCAGTGGGCGTGGAGGAGATGCCGAGGTGTGTCAGGCGGATAGGGGCGGGCAAAACGAAGATCACGGTGGCGATCAGCCCGGGCACCATGCCGATGCCAAAGAAGACAATCGCCGGTATCAGGTAGACGAATGTCGGCAGCGTTTGCATCAGATCCAGCACTGGCACCATGGCCCGGTAAAGCCGGGGGCGATGGGCCGCAGCGATGCCAATGGGCACTCCAATCCCCATACAAACGACGCAGGCAGATAAGACCAGCGTCAGCGATTGCATGGTCTCCTCCCAATAGTCCTGATTGAGGATGAAAAGGAAGCCAATAACGACAAAGAGCGGCGTTTTCCAATTGCGCTGCAAAACCCAGGTCAGGCCGGCAAAAGCGGCAATCACAATGAGCGGATGCGGTGTTTCCAAGACCCAGAGGATCGCATCAATCAGCGCCTCCATCGCGTCAGACAGCCAGTCGAAGAAAAAGCCAAGGTTGTCGTTCATCCAGTCAAAGATGGATTTGGCCCATTTACCCATGGGTATCTTATTCTCTGTCAGCCAATCCATGCGGCACCTTCACCCCAAAAGAAAGCAGGCCCCGCGTGCGGAGCCTGCCTTGTCGTTTACATGCCCAGAGAGGCTTTGACGGCTGCAACCGCGTCACCACCGTCCTTGGTGGTCACACCGTCCAGCCATGCCATAAAGGCATCGGGGTTTGCCGACAGCCATGTTGTGGCGGCATCGCTTGGATCTTCACCATCATTCAGGATCGCGCCCATGATCTCATTTTCCATCGCGAGCGAGAATTCGAGGTTGGTCAACAGCTTGCCCACATTCGGGCAGGTGTCAGCAAATCCGGCTGAGGTGTTGGTGAACACAGTGGCACCACCAAGGTTCGGGCCGAACCAGTCATCGCCACCTTCCAAGTATGACATCTCGAAGTTGGCGTTCATCGGGTGGGGTTCCCAACCAAGGAACACAATCGGCTCATCCCGGCCAGAGGCGCGGTCAACCTGTGCCAACATGCCCTGCTCAGAGCTTTCGACGACCTCGAAACCGTCCAGACCAAATGCACCATCCGCAATCATATCCATGATCAGGCGGTTGCCATCGTTGCCAGGCTCAATGCCGTAAATCTTGCCATCCAGCGCATCTGCATTGGCGGCGATATCTGCGAAATTGGCGATGCCCATGTCAGCCGCGGCCTTGTTCACAGCCAGCGTATATTTGGCCCCTTCTAGGTTGGCGCGCACCGTATCGACGGTGCCGGCCTCGCGGTAGGGTGCGATATCGGCCTCCATCGTGGGCATCCAGTTGCCCAGAAATACATCGACGTCTCCCTCTGCCAGCGAGATGTAGGTCACAGGTACGGACAATACTTTGATGTCGGTGTCATAACCCAAGGCATCCAGCACGACGGTTGTCGCGGCGGTCGTGGCGGTAATGTCGGTCCAGCCAACGTCCGAGAATGTGATCGTGTCACAATCTGCAAAGGCCGGTGCTGCAGCAACAATCGCAAGCACGGATAGTGTTGATTTCAGTTTCATGTCTTTCTCCCTGTTTTTTCTTGATTGACGAGTCAATAAAGAACAATTTATCTGCCAAGGTCTACCCCGAAAGAGGATGTCATGCCCAAGCTTGGAATGGAGCCTATCCGCCGCGCCGCTTTAGTGAAAGCCACGATTGATGAAATCGGCGCCGTCGGAAATCTGGACGTCACTGTCAGCAATATCGCAAAGCGCGCTGGCATGTCATCCGCCTTGGCGCATCACTATTTTGGTGGCAAAGAGCAGATATTTCTCGCAGCGATGCGGCACACACTGGCGCTCTATGCGGCAGAGGTGCGCGGTGCGCTGAAAGGGGCCAAGGGCCATCAGGCGCGGTTAGAGGCGATCATTCGGGCCGGGTTCACCTCATCAAACTTTCAGCCCGAGGTCATTGCAGCCTGGCTCAACTTCTATGTTCTCGCCCAGACGTCGACACCCGCGCATGATCTTTTGCGCATCTATCAGCGGCGGCTGCACAGCAATCTGATCCACGACCTGCGCCCTTTGCTTGGCGACCGGGCCAATGGGGCCGCTGTGCGGATTGCCGGGTTGATCGACGGTTTGTATCTGCGCCAGGGGCTTTCCCGCGCACGGACCGAAGACTCAGATGCAACCGCTCAGGCGCTTGCCTTGCTCAAGATCGAACTGGAGGGGCGCACCCAATGACCAAACCCAACATCCTGATCATCATGGTCGACCAGCTGAATGGCACCTTCTTTCCTGATGGTCCGGCGGACTGGCTGCATGCACCCAACCTCAAGGCACTGGCGGCACGCTCCACCCGTTTTGCGAACACTTATACTGCGTCACCGCTTTGTGCGCCGGGGCGGGCATCCTTCATGTCAGGCCTATTGCCGTCTCGCACCGGGGTCTACGATAACGCCGCCGAATTCGCGTCATCCATCCCCACCTACGCCCACCATCTGCGGCGCGCAGGCTATCAGACTTGCCTGTCCGGCAAGATGCATTTCGTGGGCCCTGACCAGTTGCACGGGTTCGAAGAACGCCTGACCACGGACATCTACCCCCCTGATTTCGGCTGGACCCCGGACTATCGCAAACCGGGTGAACGGATCGACTGGTGGTATCACAACATGGGCTCGGTGACAGGGGCAGGTGTGGCCGAAATCACCAATCAAATGGAGTATGACGACGAGGTTTGCTACCACGCGACCCGCAAACTCTATGACCTTTCACGAGGGCATGACGCGCGCCCATGGTGCCTCACGGTCAGCTTCACGCACCCGCATGACCCCTATGTTGCGCGCAAGAAGTATTGGGATCTCTACGCGGACTGCGAGCACCTTTTGCCTCAGGTCGGCCCGATACCTTACGACGAACAAGATGCGCACTCCCAGCGTATCCTCGACGCCAACGACCGGGACAACTTTGATATCACGGAAGACCATATCAAACGCGCCCGCCGCGCCTATTTCGCCAATATCTCTTACATCGACGACAAAATAGGTGAGGTGCTGCAAACGCTGGAAGATACACGGCAAGAGGCGACGATCCTCTTTGTCTCAGACCACGGCGATATGCTCGGCGAACGCGGCCTCTGGTTCAAAATGTCCTTCTTCGAAGGCTCCGCCCGCGTGCCCCTGATGATCGCCAGCGATCAGATGGAGCCGGGCCTGAACACCACACCCGTCAGCAACATCGACGTCGCCCCGACACTTTGCGATTTGGCGGGCATTGATATGTCCGAGGTCGCGCCCTGGACGACCGGCGAAAGTCTCGTCCCGCTCGGCCAAGGCGGAACACGAGATACGCCCGTCGCGATGGAATATGCCGCCGAAGGCAGCTATGCGCCGCTGGTCTGCCTGCGCTACGGCAAATGGAAATACACCCGCTGCGCGCTGGACCCTGATCAGCTTTTCGATCTCGACGCCGACCCTCATGAGTTAACCAACCTCGCAGAGGTCCCCGCCCACCAAGGCACGCTCGCCCAGCTCCGCGCGAAATCCGAAGCACGCTGGGACCTTGCAAAATACGACGCCGACGTGCGCCAATCCCAGGCCTGCCGCTGGGTGGTTTATGAGGCGTTGCGCAACGGCAGCTATTTCCCATGGGACTACCAGCCACTGCAAAAAGCATCCGAGCGTTACATGCGCAACCACATGGACCTCAACGTCTTGGAAGAAAACCAACGCTTCCCTCGTGGCGAATAGCTCCTTCCTTCATCTTGGCCCAAAAACTCGCGCCGGAGGCTCCAACGCCACCAACACACACAAAGGTTCGCAATAGATATGCAAGCTGACTACGTCATCATCGGTGCAGGCTCCGCCGGTTGCGCCATCGCTTACCGACTGGCTGAAGCAGGCAAACAGGTGCTGGTGATTGAACACGGTGGCTCCGACGCTGGCCCCTTCATCCAGATGCCTGCCGCGCTGTCATATCCGATGAACATGAAGCGCTACGACTGGGGCATGAAGTCCGAACCCGAACCGCATCTGGGCGGTCGCCAGCTTGTCACACCGCGCGGCAAGGTCATCGGTGGATCATCCTCGATCAACGGGATGATCTACGTGCGCGGCCACGCCTGCGACTACGACTATTGGGCGGAAAGCGGCGCGCATGGCTGGTCCTATGCCGACGTCCTGCCGTATTTCAAACGGATGGAGCACTGGCATGACGGTGGCCACGGCGGCAACCCCGATTGGCGGGGCAAGAACGGCCCGTTGCATGTGACCCGCGGGCCACGCAAGAACCCTTTGACCCGCGCTTTCGTCGAAGCTGGTCGTCAAGCAGGCTATCCCGTTACCGGTGACTACAATGGCGAACAACAAGAAGGGTTCGGGCCCTTCGATGCGACCATCTACAAGGGCAGGCGTTGGTCGGCGGCAACGGCCTATCTGCGCCCCGCACTGAAACGGCCCAATTGCACGATCACCCGCGCACTCGCACGGCGCATCGTGATCGAAGATGGGCGCGCTACCGGGGTTGAAGTCGCACGGGGCAGCAAGATCGAGGTGATCAAGGCGAACAAAGAGGTCATCGTCGCGGCCTCATCCTTAAACTCGCCCAAGCTGCTGATGCTTTCAGGCATCGGCCCTGCCGCGCATCTGCAAGAGCACGGGATCGAGGTTGTGGCCGATCGCCCCGGTGTGGGGCAAAACCTGCAGGACCATCTGGAGCTTTACATCCAGCAATCAGCCACCAAACCTGTCTCGCTGTTCTCATATTGGAACATCCGCGGCAAAGCGAAGATTGGCCTTGAATGGCTGTTGTGGAAAACCGGTCTCGGCTCGTCCAACCAGTTTGAAAGCGCGGGCTTCATCCGCTCCAAAGCGGGCATCAAATATCCCGACATCCAATACCATTTCTTGCCAATCGCAGTCAGCTATGACGGCAAGATCATTCCCGAAGGGCATGGCTATCAGGCCCATGTCGGCCCCATGCGGTCAAAATCGCGCGGGCAGGTCACATTGCGATCTGCTGATCCCAATGACCACCCGAAAATCGAGTTCAACTACATGTCCCATCCGCAAGATTGGGAAGACTTCCGGACCTGCATCCGCCTGACGCGCGAAATCTTTGCCCAACCAGCCTTCGACGAATTCCGCGGCAAGGAAATCCAACCCGGTGATGGCGCGCAAACGGACGATGAGCTTGACGCCGTCATCCGCGAACATGCCGAAAGCGCTTATCACCCCTGCGGCACCTGCAAGATGGGTGACCCGCATGATCCGATGGCGGTGGTCGACCCTGAAACACGGGTGATCGGGGTCGCGGGGCTGCGGGTAGCAGACAGTTCCATCTTCCCACGCGTCACGAATGGGAACACCAATGGCCCGTCGATCATGGTGGGCGAAAAGGCAGCGGATCATATCTTGCAAAAGCATCCGCTGCCGCCTGCAAACGACAAGCCGTGGATTCACCCCGATTGGGAAACGAAGCAAAGGTAGGCGTCCTGTAACGGGGTTAACACATTGTTAACCTTTCTTAACGAATTGGCTTGATGCGCAGGGTGCATGCTCCCTAACTCGGGTGCATGATCCGGCTTCTTGCATTCTTGTTTATCCTGCTCAGCGCGCCTGCATTTGCCGCGCCAAATGGCATCATCCGCGTGATTGACGCAGACACCATAGACGTCGGCGGCACCCGTGTGCGCCTTTTCGGCATTGACGCACCAGAAATGGGTCAACCTTGCCGCGCTGACGGACGTGAATGGGATTGCGGGGCTTGGACGCGCGACGCCGTGCGCAACCGTTTCGAAGGCACCTATGCCCGTTGTCAAACCCGCGTCACCGACCGCTATGGTCGCGCAGTCGCGCAATGCAGTGTCGACGGCCAAGACATGGGGCAGATGATCGTCTACTCCGGCCTCGCCTGGGCTTTTCGGCGCTACTCGGACACCTATGATCTGGATGAGAAAGCCGCCGCCGTGGCAGGCCGCGGGCTTTGGGGCGTCGAAATTCAGCGGCCATCGGACTACCGCGCTGCACAAGTGGCAGATGATACAGCACCTGCGGGAAATTGCACGATTAAGGGCAATATCTCGTCCGGTGGTCGCATCTACCATATGCCGGGGCGGGAACACTACGCCCGCACCCGGATCAACCCGGCCAATGGCGAACGCTGGTTCTGTTCGCAGGCCGAGGCAGAGGCCGCAGGCTGGCGCGCCGCGCGCAGGTAGGCCAGCAGCGCTAGTCTAGCTGATAGGGCAGGACGCCGCGCCGATCGATGTCCACCCGCAGTTGCCGTTCCAATGGTGGGACAGAGCGTTGGTGACAATTGCGTCTTTCGCAAATCCGGCAGGAAATGCCGATAGGGGCGTAGGCCTCTGCCGCACTCAGATCCATATGGTCAGCATAGACGAGGGCAGGGGCGTGCTTCACCTCGCACCCCAATCCAATCGCATAGCGCCGGGTGGGGACGTTGTAGGCACCGCCGGATTTGCTGACATCACGCGCCAGGCAGAAATAGCGCGCGCCATCTGGGGTCTCTGCCAATTGGCGCAGAAACTGTCCGGGTAGTTCAAAGGCCTGGTGTACGTTCCACAACGGGCAAGCCCCGCCGTAGCGGGCAAACTGCAGTGTCGTCGCCGAATGGCGCTTTGTGATGGTGCCCGCTTGATCAACCCGCACAAAGAAAAACGGAATGCCTTTCGCGCCGGGTCTTTGCAGCGTCGACAGCCGGTGTGCGACCTGTTCGAGCGATGCACCAAAGCGGGTCGCCAACACCTCCAGATCATGCCGCGTCTCTTGCGCTGCATCCAGAAACGCGGCGTAGGGCATCAGTGCGGCCCCGGCAAAGTAATTGGCCAGACCCACTTTGGCGATGCTGCGCGCCTCTGTTGATTGAAACCGGGCCAGGTCCAATGTGGCTTCTAAGAGTTGCTTTTGTGCGATTAATGCCAGCTGCAGCAAGACCTGAAAGGTCTGGGTTGCGGATGTTGCAAAACGTGAGATCGTCAGCGTCTTGGTTGCTGCATCATAGCGGCGCAGATCTGGCGTGTCGGTGAAGACGGTTTTGACGCCGTGACTGTCCAAGACGCGCACAGCGGCATCCGCCATCGCCTCGCCCGGATCAATGCGGCGGGCAAAGCGTTCCGCGGCGCGATCAACTGCGTCGATGTAGTTGTCGCAGTAGTGAAAGAAGTCGCGCACTTCCTCCCATGGGCTGGGCTGTAGACGGGCATCTTCGCGGCCCAAAGCCTCATCCAGTGATGCCAGGCGCTCATGCGTTTGGCGGTAGGCGGCGTGTAGATCCAGAAAGGCGCGGGCTAGGGTAGGCGCGTTTGCTGCCGCTAGGCGCATGTCTGCCAGCGCAGGGGCAGGGCCGGTAAACACAGGGTCGGCAAGCGCCTCGCGCATATCACCGACAAGGCGTGCCTCATCCCCTGATTGGAGCTCGGTGACGTCAAAACCAAATTCCTGCGCCAGGCCCAAGACAACCGCGGTCGAGACGGGGCGGTTATTGTTTTCCATCTGGTTGAGGTACGGCAGCGACACACCCAGCTTTTCGGCAAAGGCTTTCTGGGTCAGTTCCAACCGCCCGCGCAGCTCGCGCAGTTTGGCCCCGGCATAGAGTTTTTGAACGGCCATCTGATACCTTTGCAAATTAGCTAAGTCACATTAGCTACTGCAAATGCGGCGTCAAGCGATCTGCTTTTCGCGCCAGACGACGAATAGCACCGACAGCAGCGCCAAAACGGTGGTGCCCAGCATGATTAGTTGCAAAGGCATTGTCCCAGTCTCTACCGTCAGAATGCCACCCGCAAATTGCGACAATGCGGCACCGCCCCCGATCATAATCGCGCCGCCCAACCCGCTGGCTGTGCCTGCCAGATGCGGACGGACCGAAATGGAACCCGCCATGACGTTGGGCAACATCATACCATTGCCCAGACCCAGGAAAACGCAAAAGCCAAAGAAATTCAGCGGATGATGAACGCCTGCCGCCGTCAGGATTGCCGATGTGCCAAGGCCAAAGATCGTCACGACCATGCCGATGATGGCCATGCGATTGATGCCAACCCGGACCGAAAAGCGCCCGGATAGAAAGTTGCCAAACGCATATCCTATCGCGGGCGTGCCAAGGGCGATCCCGCTCCACAATGGGGAGAGGCCAAAAATATCGCTGGCGACAAATGACGTTCCGCCCAGCAAGGCAAAGAACGCCCCCGACCCGAAGGCGGCGCAGAGGACGTAGCCCCAGAAACGGGGTGAGCGGAACAGCTCGGGATATGTTCTCAGCTGATCGCGGAAACTAGTGCCTTCGCCCTTCACGGTTTCGCCAAGGTCTAGGTAGACAAGGCCCAGCGTCGCGAGGCCAGCGAGTGTGAGAAACGCAAATGTGGCCTGCCAGCCAAATGCCTGCTCTAAAGCGCCGCCAATCATCGGGCCCACCATTGGGACCAGCGCCATACCCATCGTCACATAGCCGATCATCGAGGCGGCTTCATCTTGCGGCACGATATCGCGCACAATCGCGCGTCCCAGCGCCATGGACGTGGCGACAGCGGCCTGCATGATGCGGAAAAAGAGGAATACCTCGACTGTGGTTGCGAAGAAAGCGCCGATGGATGCGACCACAAAAATTGTGAGCGACCCTATCACCATAACGCGCCTGCCATAGCGGTCGGATATCGGGCCGATGAAAACCTGCAAAACCGCTGTGGCCGCCAAGTACCCAGACAGCGCAATCTGCATGATCGCGTACTCCGTGTCGAAATACGTCGTCATCGCCGAAAGCGAGGGCAAAAAGATCGACATGCTGAGCGCGGCCATGCCGGTGATCAACACGAGGGTCAGGATATGCGGTGGCGTGGTCCGATCCAGAAAACGGATCGTGGGGAGAGTGGTCATGAGACAGGTCTATGCCTCTGATCGGGGCTTGTCTAGCAAGAGATTATTTGCAGATTTGCAAAAATTAAAAGAAGCTAACTGTATTATTTGCAAATATTCCTATTGACCCTTCTGTCTGCCCCTTTGCCGCGCTATGTAGGACCACCAAAAGGCGGGGGATGATCCGATGGATGTATTGCAGGAACTGGAAACGCGGCGGCAGGCGGCCCGGATGGGCGGCGGCGAAAAGCGGATCGCAGCGCAGCACAGCAAAGGCAAGCTGACAGCGCGCGAGCGGATTGAGCTGCTGCTGGATGACGGATCTTTCGAAGAGTTCGATATGTTCGTGGCCCACCGCTGTACCGATTTCGGGATGGAGAAAGACCGCCCCGCAGGTGATGGCGTTGTGACCGGGTGGGGCACGATCAATGGGCGCATGGTCTATGTCTTCAGTCAGGACTTCACCGTTTTTGGCGGGTCCCTGTCCGAAACCCACGCGCAGAAGATTTGCAAGATTATGGATATGGCCATGCAAAACGGCGCGCCGGTGATCGGGCTGAACGACAGTGGTGGTGCGCGTATTCAAGAAGGTGTCGCATCGCTTGCCGGTTACGCCGAAGTCTTTCAGCGTAATATTCTGGCTTCGGGTGTGGTGCCGCAGATCAGCGTTGTTATGGGGCCCTGTGCCGGGGGTGCTGTCTACAGCCCGGCGATGACGGACTTTATCTTTATGGTAAAGGATTCCAGCTATATGTTTGTCACCGGCCCCGATGTGGTCAAGACGGTGACCAACGAGGTTGTCACAGCCGAAGAACTGGGCGGGGCCACGACCCACAGCCGCAAATCATCAGTCGCCGATGGTGCCTTTGAAAATGATGTCGAAGCTTTGGCCGAGGTGCGCCGCCTTGTTGATTTCCTGCCGCTCAACAACCGGCAAACGCCACCCGTGCGGCCCTTCTTTGACGATGTGAACCGGATTGAGGACAGCCTTGATACGCTGATCCCTGACAACCCTAACACCCCCTATGATATGAAAGAGCTGATCGGAAAGCTGGCCGATGAAGGCGACTTTTATGAAATTCAGGAAGAATTCGCCAAGAACATCCTGACCGGGTTTATCCGCCTTGAAGGGTCCACCGTTGGCGTGGTCGCCAATCAACCGATGGTGCTGGCGGGCTGTCTGGATATCGACAGCAGCCGCAAGGCCGCACGTTTTGTCCGGTTCTGCGATGCGTTTGAAATTCCGATCCTCACGCTTGTGGATGTGCCGGGTTTCCTGCCAGGGACAAGCCAGGAATATGGCGGGGTGATCAAACACGGGGCCAAATTGCTGTTCGCCTATGGCGAGGCGACGGTGCCAAAGGTCACCGTGATCACCCGCAAGGCCTATGGCGGCGCCTATGACGTGATGGCGTCCAAGCATCTGCGTGGTGATTTCAACTATGCCTGGCCCACAGCCGAGATCGCGGTCATGGGTGCCAAAGGTGCGACCGAGATTATTCACCGTGCTGATCTGGGTGATGCTGATAAGATCGCCCAACACACCAAGGATTATGAAGAGCGTTTTGCCAACCCCTTTGTCGCCGCCGAGAAGGGGTTCATCGATGAGGTGATCATGCCGCACTCCACGCGCAAACGGGTCTGCCGTGCCTTTGCGTCACTGCGGGGCAAGCAAGCGCAAAACCCGTGGAAAAAGCACGACAATATCCCACTGTGAGACGGTCCTCTGCCCATAACGCCTTACAGGTCGGCAATGACGCGCCGAAACCTGCCCCATGGTACCCACCATATCTGGCGCAGGTTTTGCCGTTTGCCCGACATCTAGGCCGGTCAGCACAAGCCTGCCCAAAATCTGAGTCTTTGCTGCAACATTACGCGCAGTTCGCCTTGGAGGCCTTTGAGAATGCTGCATTTTTGCCTATTGTAGAGGCACGCGAAGTGGATATCGCGCTCTCGTGGGGTGAAGGTGGCGCAGATCACCTCAAACCCTGCATCAACAGAGGCAGGCAAATACAATGGTACAAGGACTTATTGCTTTCACGGTTGCGGCGCTTATGGCGCTTGTTGCCGTTTCTGGTAGCCAAGACCGTGCGCCGCTGCAATTCACATCGGATGCGGCTGCGCAACAGCAGGTCAATTACGACCAGTTGGTTTACTAACGCTCACTGTTTTGGACGGGCTTTCGGGCCCGTCCATCCCGCCCGCCGCATGATCGGGGGCATTGATGGCTAATCTTCCTTACATGGACAAACACCGCGGGTTTCCGGGCCGCTTGCCGGGCACGGATTTTCAGTTCGTTCTGCGCCGTGCCAATAAGGGTGGTGCGACACCGCTGACCGAGCGCATCCGCTATCCCGATCGCCGCCCTGCAGATAGGCGCGCGGATGCCGGGTTTATGCAGGCTTTGTGGGAGCATTTTGGCGAAGACCCTTTCGTGCGCGGCAATCTGGATGCGGGGCGTCTTAGCTGGCTTTTCGGGCGCGAAGTGATCCCCGCCGAAGACCCGTTCGACCCGGCCAGCTATGAGGCCATGTTGCGCATTGATGTTACAGTCGCGCGCCAGACCTTCCCCGAAATCATGGGAGAGGTTTGAAAGTGAACGATAAATTAACAAATCAATCTAAGCGGGAATTCGCTTATTCTACCGTTGATTTGAAACAATACTGTTCAGGTCGTTCTTCTTTGTCCAAAGTCGAAACTGCAACGGGACGCTCCAGACTTTGTTCAGTTGCAAATTCTCTATACCGTTACCCTTCCCCTGATCGGCCTGCTTACTCACCAAGCAGGCCGATAACGGAAATCCGCCTGTGTGGGACCAAACTCGCGGATGTTATTGGATATCACGATGAAATTGCTATTCATCGTGGCGCAGGTCGCACCAATTGTGGGGCGGTCGAAAAAACAATGATAGGTTTAAGATTATGCAAAAGACATCCATCATCCTTGCGACAGTGGCAGTATTTGGTTTGGCAGGTTGCCTTGAGGGCGACGTGGAACGCGGTGTTGCAGGCGCTGCAGGTGGCCTTGTGGCCGCAGAAGTACTGGGCACAGACCCAACTGGCACAGCAATCGCTGGCGCTGCTGTTGGCGTGCTCTGCGACGACGCTGGCATCAACGGCTGCCGTTAAGTTAGACAATCGCGCCCTTCACGGGCGTGCAATGAATATGAACCGTCGTCGGGGTCATACCCCGGCGGCGGTTCTTTCGTTTTTGGGGACGTAAAGACCATGTTCAAGAAAATCCTGATCGCCAACCGTGGTGAAATCGCCTGCCGCGTTATCAAGACCGCCCGCAAGATGGGGATCAAGACGGTGGCGATCTACTCCGATGCTGACCGTAATGCGCTGCATGTGAAGATGGCGGATGAGGCCGTGCATATTGGCCCGCCCCCAGCCAACCAATCCTACATTGTCATCGACAAGGTGATGGAGGCGATCAAACAGAGCGGGGCAGAAGCTGTGCATCCCGGTTATGGTTTCCTGTCTGAAAACCCCAAGTTTGCTGATGCGCTAGAGGCCGCTGGCGTCGCATTCATCGGCCCCCCAAAGGGCGCGATTGAGGCGATGGGTGACAAGATCACCTCCAAGAAGATTGCGCAGGAGGCCGATGTGTCCACGGTCCCTGGTTACATGGGGCTGATCGAAGACGCGGATGAGGCCGTCAAAATCTCGAATGAGATTGGTTACCCGGTGATGATCAAAGCTTCAGCTGGCGGCGGCGGTAAGGGCATGCGGATCGCCTGGAATGATGATGAGGCGCGTGAAGGCTTTCAGTCGTCCAAGAACGAGGCCGCCAATAGTTTTGGCGATGACCGCATCTTTATCGAAAAATTCGTGACCCAACCGCGCCACATCGAAATTCAGGTGCTGTGTGATGGGCATGGTAACGCCGTCTATCTGCATGAGCGGGAATGTTCGATCCAGCGCCGGAACCAAAAGGTGATTGAGGAAGCGCCCAGCCCGTTTCTGGATGAGGCGACGCGTAAGGCGATGGGCGAACAGTCGGTCGCGCTGGCACAGGCCGTGGGCTATACCAGTGCCGGTACGGTGGAATTTATCGTGGATGGCGATCGCAACTTCTACTTCCTTGAAATGAACACGCGTCTGCAGGTGGAACACCCTGTGACCGAATTGATCACTGGCATCGATCTGGTGGAACAGATGATCCGGGTTGCTGCGGGCGAGAATCTGCCCTTCAAGCAGTCTGATCTGAAGATCAACGGCTGGGCCATGGAAAGCCGCCTTTATGCCGAAGATCCTTATCGCAACTTCCTACCGTCCATCGGACGGTTGACCCGCTATCGCCCACCTGCGGAAGAGGCGACAGAGACGCGTGCGGTGCGCAATGACACTGGCGTCTATGAGGGCGGCGAGATCAGCATGTATTACGACCCGATGATCGCCAAGCTATGCACCTGGGCACCTGACCGGGCCACCGCGATTGAAGAGATGCGTCTGGCGCTGGATGGGTTCGAATTGGAGGGGATTGGGCACAACCTGCCGTTTCTTGCGGCGGTCTATGACCATCCGAAGTTCACCAGCGGCAATATGACAACTGCCTTTATCGAGGAAGAATACCCCGATGGTTTTGAAGGCGTGACGCTGGATGAAGATACGTGCCAGCGTATCGCCGCCGCCGCCGCCGCCATGCACCGCGTTGCCGAAATTCGGCGCACCCGTATCTCGGGCCGCATGGACAACCATGAACGGCATGTGGGCGAGGATTGGGTCGTCAAACTGCAAGGCCACGCGCATGATGTGCAGATCACTGCCGATAAGGAAGGCGCGGATGTCGCCATTGCGGGCAAGTCCATGCGGGTGGAAAGCGATTGGACACCGGGTCAGCCGCTCGCACGGCTGACCGTTGATGGTGAACCATTGGTGCTGAAGATCGGCAAAATCTCGGGCGGGTTCCGCGTGCGCTATCGCGGTGCTGATCTGAAGGTACATGTGCGCACCCCGCGTCAGGCGGAACTGGCCGCTTTGATGCCAGAAAAACTGCCGCCCGATACCTCGAAATACCTGCTGTGTCCGATGCCCGGCCTGATCGTGAAGATCGATGTGGCCGAAGGTGATGAAGTGCAGGAAGGACAGGCGCTTTGCACCGTTGAGGCGATGAAGATGGAAAACATCCTGCGCGCTGAAAAGAAGGGCACGGTCAAGGCGATCAAAGCGGGGGCAGGCGATAGCTTGGCCGTGGACGAAGTGATCATAGAATTCGAATGATCACTTCGCAGGTGGCATCAGCGGGCTATTGCCCTAGCAACCGGCGATCTGCGATCTCTTGCTGGCGCAAGGGCATCTTGTCGATGGAACGCGACAGTTCGCGCACGCTCCACGGTGCAGGTTTGCGCAGCGCCACACGCCCGTCTTTGCCGACCAGCGCCATCATATATCCGCGCGGACGTAATGCGAGGCGCAAGTCTGTCTGTGCTGACCGATCAGTATCTGTGATCAGGATCACATCGCGGATCGCCAATTGGTCCATATCCGCCAGCAGCAAATCCATTTGTTGCTGGAATCGCGGGTCGTTGGGCGTGTCCGCAAAGACCACCAAGGGCCGGGCGACCCAATTGAGTTCTTCCAGCACAATCTCTGCCCCGTCAAAGATCTGCGTGCGGTCTTCTTCCCACCGCTCAAGAACGGTTTTTTCTTCCGCAATGGCAGGAAAAGCGATGAGCGCGGCCAGCGCGATGTTCGTCAATAACTTCATGCAGCTAGATATAGAGGCGCTTGCGCCAAAAGCTAAGGGGCAGATGCATTTTGCCACAAACAAATGCGCGTTACCCCATTCCACCCCATTCGGAGGTCACAATGTCTGACAAGAAAACATGGGAAGAGATCGCCCGCAAAGAGCTGCGTGGCAAGCCTTTGGAGGCGCTGACATGGGATACTCTGGAGGGCATCCCTGTTCAGCCGCTTTATACGGCGGATGATACGGACGGATTGCCGCATATGGGTGGTATTCCGGGGCAAGCGCCCTTTACCCGTGGTGTGAAGGCCACGATGTATGCCGGCCGCCCCTGGACAATCCGCCAATATGCGGGGTTTTCGACGGCTGAGGAATCGAATGCGTTTTATCGCAAGGCGCTGGCTGCGGGGCAGCAGGGGGTGTCCGTCGCCTTCGATCTGGCGACCCACCGTGGCTATGACAGTGACCACCCGCGCGTTGAGGGTGACGTGGGCAAGGCCGGTGTGGCCATCGACAGTGTCGAGGACATGAAAATCCTCTTTGATGGGATCCCGCTGGACAAGGTCTCTGTTTCCATGACCATGAATGGTGCGGTTATTCCGATCCTTGCGAATTTCATTGTGGCCGGGGAAGAGCAGGGGCATCCGCGCAATGTGTTGTCTGGCACGATTCAGAACGACATTCTGAAGGAATTCATGGTGCGGAATACCTATGTCTATCCACCTGAACCGTCGATGCGGATCATTGCGGATATTATCGAATACACCACCAATGAGATGCCGAAGTTTAACTCCATCTCGATCAGCGGCTATCACATGCAAGAGGCGGGCGCGAACCTGGTCCAAGAGCTGGCCTATACGCTGGCCGATGGGCGCGAATATGTCCGCACGGCCATCGCACGCGGGATGGATGTGGATCAGTTTGCGGGCCGCCTGTCGTTCTTTTTCGCCATCGGCATGAACTTCTTCATGGAAGCGGCAAAACTGCGCGCCGCGCGTCTGCTCTGGTCGCGCATCATGGCGGAGTTTGAACCCAAGAACCCCAAGTCATCCATGCTGCGCACCCATTGTCAGACCTCTGGCGTGTCGCTGCAGGAACAGGACCCCTATAACAACGTGATCCGCACCGCCTATGAGGCGATGAGTGCGGTGCTGGGTGGTACACAATCGCTACATACCAATGCATTGGATGAGGCTATTGCCTTGCCGACTGAATTTAGTGCGCGGATTGCGCGGAATACGCAGTTGATCCTGCAGGAAGAAACGGGTGTGACCAATGTGGTCGATCCGCTGGCGGGGTCCTACTACGTCGAAAACCTGACACATGAATTGGCCGAGGCTGCATGGGCTTTGATCGAAGAGGTCGAAGAGATGGGCGGCATGACCAAGGCTGTGGCCTCTGGTATGCCCAAGCTGCGGATCGAAGAGACGGCAGCCAAGCGGCAGGCGGGGATTGACCGGGGGACCGAGGTGGTCGTCGGCGTCAACAAATACCGCAAGGACGAAGAAGAGCCGATTGATATTTTGGATATCGATAATGAGGCGGTGCGCCTTGCACAGGTGGCCCGGATCGAGGCCACGAAGGCGGCTCGCGACGATGCGGCTTGCGCGGCGGCACTGACCGAACTGACCCGCCGCGCAAGTGAAGGTGGTAACCTGTTGGAGGCGGCGGTCGAAGCATCACGCGCCCGCGCCACTGTTGGAGAGATTAGCATGGCAATGGAAAAAGCATTCGGACGACACCGCGCCGAGGTCAAGACTTTGGCGGGCGTCTATGGCGCAGCATATGAGGGCGACGAAGGGTTCGCCGCGATCCAAACCAGCGTCGAAGCCTTCGCCAAGGAAGAGGGCCGCAGGCCCCGGATGCTGGTCGTGAAAATGGGCCAGGATGGGCATGACCGGGGTGCGAAGGTGATTGCGACGGCCTTTGCGGATATCGGGTTTGATGTGGACGTGGGGCCATTGTTCCAGACACCTGCCGAGGCAGCGCAGGATGCGATCGATAACGACGTGCATGTGATTGGGATCAGCTCACAAGCGGCGGGGCATAAGACGCTGGCCCCCAAGCTGGTGGCAGCGCTGAAGGATGCGGGCGCCGACGATATCATCGTGATCTGTGGCGGGGTTATCCCGCAGCAGGACTATCAGTTCCTTTACGACAGTGGCGTGAAGGCGATCTTTGGACCGGGCACGAATATTCCTAAAGCGGCCCAAGATATCTTGGGCATCATTCGTGAGGTACGCGGTTAGGCATGTTGAGGCTAGATCACCTTGCTGTGGCCTGCACGGACCTTGCCGAAGGGACGGCATGGGTTGAGACACAGTTGGGTGTGAAACTGCAACCGGGCGGACAACATGCCCGCTATGGCACGCATAACACCCTACTGGGTTTGGCCGATGGGCTTTATCTGGAGGTGATCGCGATAGAGCCGGGTGCGGTGCCTGAAGCGGGGCACAGGTGGTTCGACTTGGCCAATTTTACCGGTCCGCCGCGGCTGGCGAATTGGCTTTGTCAGACCGATGATATCACTGCGGCACCGGTTGAGGCAGGTCCGCCACGGGCGTTGACACGTGGTGATCTGTCTTGGCAGATCACAGTGCCCGACGATGGCAGCCTGCCGTTTCAGGGTGGCTATCCGACATTGCTACAATGGGCGCCGGGAACAGTGCACCCATCGGCCCGTTTGCCCGACAGCGGTTGCCGTCTGGTGCAACTCGAAGTTTGGCATCCGACGGCGGGATGGATCGCGGATATGCTCAAGCTGGGCGACCCACGCGTGGTGATGAAGCGCGGCGCTTTCCGGTTGCAGGCCACCATTGATACGCCCAATGGACGTCGGATATTGTGAAGATCCGCGCAGCCCTGCCAGCTGATGCCGCACAGATCATGCCGATCTGGAACAAGGTGATCCGCGAGACGACGATCACCTTCAACCCGACCGAAAAGTCCGTTGAAGAGGTCACAGCCTTGATCGCACAGGATTGTCTGGTTTGGGACGACGATGGGCAGGTTCTGGGCTTTGCCCGCTATTTCCCTTTTAGAGGTGGGGAAGGGTACCGGTTCACCGCTGAACATACCGTCATGATACGCGATGACGCGCGGGGCAGGGGCGTTGGCAGGGGGCTGATGGCCGCACTTTGCGCGCAGGCTAAATCCGCAGGCAAGCACCATTTGATCGCCGGATGCAGTGGGGAACATCCTGCCGCTATCGGCTTTCATACCCGTCTTGGCTTTCAAAAGGTTGCAACCCTGCCCGAAGTGGGGTTCAAATTTGGGCGTTGGATTGATCTCGTTTTGATGCAGAAACGCCTTTAAAGGACAGATTTTATGTCGATTTGGTCACGTATGGCCGAAGCTATCGCCGCACTGGCCAAAGGCGAGGGGCTTTCTGCTGTCTTTGACAAGCTGCGCGCGTCGCCTGACCGCACCGTTGCCTTTGCTATCGCGGTGATCGCGCTGGGGGCCAAAATGGCCAAGGCCGACGGGCTGGTGACGAAGGATGAGGTTGTGGCTTTTCGCGAGGTTTTCCTGATCCCCCCCGAGGAAGAGGCGAATGCCGCGCGTGTCTTCAACCTCGCTCGTCAGGATGTGGCGGGATATGATATTTACGCACGCCGGATCAAAGCGATGTATGGCGATGACGACAGACCCTTGTGCGATCTGCTGGAAGGGTTGTTTCACATTGCGATGGCTGACGGGGTTTATCATCCCAAAGAGGATGACTTCCTGCATGAGGTCGCGCAAATCTTTGGGTTCGATGAACGCCGTTTCAGGGGGATCCGGGGCCAGTTCGTGGCTGAGGCCGAGCGTGACCCTTATGATGTGCTAGGCGTTGATCCTACGGCCCCGATGGACGAGGTGCGCGCCGCCTGGCGCAAACTGGTCCGCGAAACCCACCCGGATCAGATGCTGGCGCGGGGCGTGCCGGAAGAGGCCGTGAAACTGGCCGAACGCCGCATGGTCGCGATCAACCGCGCCTGGGAAGAAATCCAAGGCAGCCGCGCGTGAGGATTGCCACCTACAATGTCGAATGGTTCAACAGCCTGTTTGATAACGATGGCCGGCTGATTGATGACGGCAGCTGGTCGTCGCGCTGGGATGTGACCAAAGCGCAGCAGACGGCAGGCTTGGGCGTTGTCTTCGCAGCGATGGACGCGGATGCCGTGATGATTATCGAAGCACCCGATACCAGCCCGCAGCGCGACACGCGGGTGGCGCTTGAACATTTCGCGGCGCGTTTCAATCTGCGCGCGCGTCGGGCTGTGACGGGTTTTACCAATGACACACAGCAGGAAATTGCGCTGCTCTACGATCCCGATGTGCTGTCAGCCATCCATGACCCGCAAAGCGATGCAGAGGCCCCGCGATTTGATACGCAATTCCGCATGGATGTAGATGTTGATGCCCATCCTGATCCGATTGTCTGGTCCAAACCGCCGCTGGAAGTGGCGCTGACAACAGGCAGTGGCCCGGTGCGCCTGATCGGTGTCCATGCCAAATCCAAGGCACCACATGGCGCCAGAAACGATGCAGAGGCGACCCGCATTTCGATCCAGAACCGGCGCAAGCAACTGGCCCAATGTGTCTGGCTGCGCAAACGTGTCGATCAGCATCTGGCGGCGGGTGACGACTTGATTGTGCTGGGTGATTTCAATGACGGTCCGGGGCTTGATGAATACGAAAAGCTCTTCGGCCGATCAGGGGTCGAAATTGTTTTGGGCGAGGGCGCGCAGGAACGGTTGTTTGACCCGCATGCACAGATGGTTTTGTCACGCCGGTTTGGCGCGACCCCTGCAACAGCGCGGTTCAAACGCAAAGGGGAACCCTATTTGCAAGCCTTGCTTGACTATGTGATGGTGTCGCCCGGTTTGCGCCGCAAAGCGCCCAAATGGCAAATCTGGCACCCGTTTGATCATCCCGCCTGCTACGCTGATGCGGCGCTGCGCGACGGGTTGCTGGCCGCCTCTGATCACTTTCCTGTCGTGTTGGACATCGATTTGTGATTTGAAATCGCGGCTGCGCGTACCTACCTCTCGCCTATGAAACGGATATTTGCACTGACCATAGCCGCAAGCGTTTCCTGGACGCCTGCATTGGCGCAAGACAATCCTGTGCCGCCTGAAAGCGAAGGTTTCGACCTGATGGAAGAGGGCGCGCGCCTGCTGATGCGTGGCTTGATGGATGAAATGGAACCCACCATCGACGCGCTACGCGACAGCATGCAAGCGATGGGACCGGCCTTTACTGAATTTGCGCAATCTGTGGGGCCTGCCTTTGCAGAATTGCTCGAGCAGGTCGATGACCTGAGCAATTACGACGCGCCCGAGATTTTGCCAAATGGCGACATCATCATGCGCCGCCGCCCCGATGCCCCCGCTTGGGAACCGGAGTTTGACGGCTCAGAGATAGAGCTATAGTCGCAAATTACCGTTGGCGGCGATACCAGTTGCCAAGCGCGTCTTCAGGTTCGCGCGGCGCCGCGTTTTCATGGCTGTCTGGCATTGGTGTGTCGAATGTCAGCGCCTCTGACGTGACCAAACGAATAATGCGCTTGCCTGGCAGACCAATCGGCTCTGGTGCTTGGGCTGCATCTGGCGCTCTTTCTTCGGTCGTAGCAACCGATGGCTCGGTCGCCCCTTCCACTGCCGCGGGAGGCATCGCAACGAGGTTGTCGTGCAGCTGCACCACAGGTGCTGCATCGGTGGGGGCGGTCATGGCCTGCTGCGCGCGCGCACCCAGTTTGATCACAGTAAAGGCGGTGTTGTCCTGATCTGGGTCGCCAAGATCGTCGATTGCAGCTAGCAATGCCTCGGTCATATCGGCGCTGCGCTGATCTTGCGTTTCGCGTAGGATATCAGCGATCCGATCATTGGGCAGAAATTGCAGGCCATCGCTGGCTACAACAATAATGTCACCGGGTTGAACGGCCGTCGGCGTATCCGGGCAATCAATCTTGGCAAGATCCTCACCCGCAATCGCAGAGGTCAGGGTGTTGCGATCAGGGTGGTTGCGTCCCACTTCGGGATCCATCGCGCCGACTTTGACCATCATGTCGATTTGCGGCGCCATTGAGTGGTCTTGGTTCAGCTGGCGCAATTCGCCGTCGCGGAACAAGAACAGGGGCGAGTCGCCCACAGACACCCAGTAAAGGTCATCACCGCGAATGATACAGGCCAGCAATGTAGAACCCATCCCATAGGTGTCGGGCTGTTGTGCAATATGCTGGGTCACACTGGCATTCGCGACCATCGCGGTATTGTAAAGCAGCGCCGAAATATCGGTGATCTGCTTGTCGAGCAAAAACTCTTTACGTTTAATCTCGCTGAATACCTCAGACATCACTAACGCGCTGGCCACGTCGCCGGACAAATGCCCGCCCATGCCATCGGCCAGAACTGCAAAACCAGTGTCTTGTCCCTGTGGGAAATTGGCGATCAGGCTATCCTCTTGATAGTCCCGTCCACCCTTGATTGCTGCTGTCGCAACGTCGAACCTTATTGCTTCTTTCAACACGTCCACCATTCAAATCTAATCATCATCCCCGAGGGGCAAACCATACTCTCACAAATACGAGAGCGACTTTTGACAACTTCTCTCGAACATTCCCAAAAAGCGAGCCAAATGAGGCAAAAATCGGACTTTTGGGTGTCAAAACCGCGTTTGTTCACATTAGGTTCATTTTTAGGCCATTTTTTCTTCAAAATCCGGAAACAGTCATCAAAAATTCAAAAAATTGTGTCACTTTATAGATGTCTAAACATGGCCAAAAAGTGCCGTTGCGTCACTTTTGGCCAAGAATCAGTGCGCCAGGGAAGGCCTGACTTTCGCTACTTTATGAACTTTACCGTTCCGGTTGCATTCATCGCGACAACAAGCCCATCAAACCTGGACTGTGCGACCTCGCCGAAAAGCGGGCGCGCATTTTCATTCAACCTAAGAGTGAGCTCCCGCTTCTGCGGTTTCCAGCGCAGCGTGCCGGGTTCCTCATCCGCGGTCAGCCAAAGCATCGCGCCAAGGCGCATCGCCTTGCCAAGGATTTCGGCCTCTTTGATTTGCGCCTCATTCAGCATCGCGAACAACGTATCGAACCGGACATTGGCGTTTTTGCTGGTGTAACGGTTCATTAAGGCCAGGCCCAAAAAGACGCGTTCATAGTGCTTGAGCCCGCCAAGATTTGCGCGTGTGGCGTTGTCGAACGTCACCTCGGCGCGGTAGTCGGGATGCGCGCGCCAGCTGACGTCATGCAGCAGGCAGGCGGCTTTGATGATCCGTTTGCGCTGCCAATTGGCGCGCGGGAACAGCGGTTTGATGAAGTCATAGAGCACGCGGCCAAACCCCGGCAGACGCGCATCTTTGGCCTCGGCAAAGCGGCAGGCCTCGATCAGCGGGTCGCGTTCGCGCAAGGCCCGCGGCATTTGTTCATAAAGCATGCCTTCGCGGATGCCGTAGGATGATATCGCGACATCCTTGGGCTTGAACCTGCGCATCAGTTCTTTCACCACGATTGAGGCTAGCGGCACCAACGACATACGGCTGTCCGAGATATTGCAGCGGCTGCGCAGCTCTTGCAGGTCGGATTTGCGGATGTATTCGGCGGTTTTGCTGATCTGGCGCGCGCCCATCCGGTATTCATGCAGTACGGTCAGCGGATAGGATCGCCGTTCCATATCCACCCGTGCAATCGCCCGCCATGACCCGCCTACCAAAAACAGGCGCATGCCGGTCACATTGCCCATTTCATCATGCAGCCGTTCCATGGTTTCGCGGACGTAGGCTTTGATGGCTTTGCGCCCGCCCTTGATCTCGCGCAGCTTCAGCGGGCCCAAGGCAGAGGTGACACGCCGCCCGACACGGCCCTCGGCCAGATCGGCCAATTCCATCGAAGAACCGCCGATGTCACAGACTAAACCATAGCTGCCGGGCCAGCCAAGCAGGACACCTTGCGCCGACAATCGTGCCTCTTCTTTGCCGTCGATGATCCACAGCTTGATGCCCGTTTCGCGTAGAACTTCCGCCTGGAAATCGCCACCGTCCTTGGCTTCGCGTACCGCGGCAGTCGCCACAGCCGTCAGCGGCGGTATGCCCATGCCTTCGGCAAGTGCGGCAAAGCGGCGGATGGCTGAAATCGCGCGCACGCGTCCTTCGGGGTTCAAGTATCCGGTTTGCGACAGACCTGCGCCCAAGGCGCACATGATCTTTTCATTATAGAAGTACGCGGGCGAACGCGCCGCCCCATCAAAGACTACCAGACGGACAGAGTTAGACCCCACATCAATCACACCCACCCGGCTGAGTTTTTGGGCTGCGGCATCTGCAAACAATGGGCGACCAAAAGGCCCCCAGTCGATTGTGTCCTCAACAGCTGCTTGTATCATTGATGCCTTTGTCCTTATCCCCGGACAAAGGTATCAATTAATCATCTGTATGCGTCAACTGCGGGACGTCAGATGCCCCCGCCGATCCGCGCCCTGATAGCGACGGGTTTTCCATGAAAAAGCGGTGACAGTTGAAAGCAAAGGTGCCTTCCTCGACACCGGCACGGATAAAGCTGCCGTCGGCATCCATCACCCAGCTTTGCGCGATATCGGCCATATTGGCGGCCATAATCTGGCTCACGATCTGGGCTTTCACCGTTGGGTTCTTGATCTCGACCAGCGTTTCGACGCGTCGGTTCAGGTTACGCCCCATCCAATCAGCCGAACTGATAAAGACCTTTGCCTTTTTTGATGGCAGGTTGCTGCCATTGCCAAAGCAGACGATGCGCGAGTGTTCAAGGAAACGCCCAACAACAGATTTGACGCGGATGTTTTCAGAAAGGCCCGCCACACCGGGCCGCAGCCCGCAGATGCCGCGCACGACAAGGCTGATCTTCACGCCCGCCTGGCTGGCGGCATAAAGCGCGTCGATCACATCGCTTTCGATCAGCGAGTTCATCTTGGCCCAGATCATCGCCGGTTTGCCGGCCTGCGCGTTTTCTGCTTCCGCTGCGATCAGTTTGAGCAGGGTGGATTTTAGGGTCAAAGGCGAAATGGAAAGGTTTTCCAAACCTTCCGGCTGCGCGTAGCCTGACAGGTAGTTGAACACCTTCGTTGCATCCCGACCCAGTTTGGCATCACAGGTAAATAGACTGAGGTCGGTATAGATGCGTGCCGTGATTGGGTGATAGTTGCCTGTGCCAAAATGGGTGTAGGTCACCAGCTTGTCGCCTTCGCGCCGCACGACCGTGCTGATCTTGGCGTGGGTTTTGTAGTTCATAAAGCCGTAAACAACATGCGCACCCGCGCGTTCCAACCGCCGCGACTGGCGGATATTGGCGGCCTCATCAAAGCGGGCCTTCAGTTCGACCAATGCGGTGACTGATTTGCCATCCTCGGCCGCCTCACACAGCGCCTCGACAATGGGCGAGCGTTTTGAGGTGCGATAAAGCGTTTGTTTGATCGCCACGACATTGGGGTCGCGGGCGGCTTGCGTCAGGAAACGCACGACCATGTCGAACGTCTCATAGGGGTGGTGTAGCAGCATGTCCTTTTGGCGGATTGCTGCGAACATATCGCCATCATGGTCCTGCACGCGTTCAGGGACACGGGGGGCGAAGGTGGGCCAGAGCAGGTCAGGGCGGCTGTCCAGCACCAATTCGCCCAGGTCTGCGATGCCGATCAACCCGTCGACCTCGACCACGGTTTCTTCGGTCACATGCAGTTCGGACATGATCAGCGATTTCAGGGCGCTGGGCGCCCCTTGTGACATTTTCAGGCGCACCACTTCGCCGCGCCGCCGCCGTTTCAGCGCGGTTTCGAATTCGCGCACCAGATCTTCGGCTTCGTCCTCAAGTTCCAGATCGCTGTCGCGCAGAACCTTAAAGGCGCAACTGCCTTTGATTTTGTATCCGGGGAAGAGCCTGCCGATGTGCAAGAGCAGCAGCTCTTCCAGTGGCAGGAACCGATGGCCGCTTTCTGAGGGCAGGGCAACGAAGCGATCAATCTGCGCGGGCACCGGCAAAAGCGAACGGAGCTGGCGTTTATCGCTGGGCCGTTCCAGTTGCAGTGCGAGCGCAAAGCCTTCGTTCGGCAGGAACGGGAAGGGGTGCGCGGGGTCGATGGCCAGCGGGGATAAAACGGGGAAGACCTGTTCGATAAATACGTCTTCGAGGTAGGCGATGTCTGCATCGCTGAGGTCATTGCGGTCAAGGATATGAATATCCTGCGCGGCCATCAGCGTTTGCAGATCGGTAAAGACGATCTGTTGGCGTGTCATCAGGGCGCGCGCGTCCCGGTCGATCACCACCAGCTGTTCGGCAGGGGTCAGCCCGTCCAAACCGGGTGTAACATTGCCTTCATTCGCCAATTCGCGCAGGCCTGCGACGCGGACGGTGTAGAATTCATCCAAATTTGTGGCCGAGATCGACAGAAACCGCAGCCGTTCCAATAGCGGTACACGCGGGTTTTCCGCCTCTTCCAGCACGCGCCAGTTAAAGCTGAGCCAGCTGAGTTCGCGGTTCACGAAGCGCGCGGGCGCGGTCAGGTCGATATCAAGCGTTGTGGGGGACGGGTAATCCCCTTCAAGAAAGTTTGCGTCGGTCATGGGGCCTTTTGTCCCGCATTTGTTGCGGTTCTATGACAAGTATCGCGGGGTCAGTCGGGGTTGTCCAGTAACTCGGCCACAAGCGCCTTGTTGATTTTGCGCCCCTGTGCCAAGGCGGCGCTATCAAGCCGGGCCACGATATCTGCGGCAGCAGCGAAAGAGCGTTCGATACGCTTGGCCAAATATTGCACCAAATCAGGCTGCGGGTTGATCTGACGGTCGGCGAAAAGCTTCATGATCAATGCCGACAACAGCGCATCATCTGGGTTCTGAATGTGTACCACGGTCGTTGCCTGCATGCGCGATGCCAGGTCAGGCAGGGCGATGGACCAGCGGCTGGGCGGCAGCGCAGAGGTCAGCAAAAGAAGGCCACCGGCCGCGCGTAGGTTGTTGTGCAGGTGAAAGACTGTTTCTTCAGCATCCGTTGCGAGCGTTTCCATATCTTCGATGATGACCGCGCTGGCCTGCGCTGTGATCTGGGACGTTATATCGCTGGCATGCAACAACATCGCATCGTTTTGCGCCTGAAAAACCCGCGCAAGGTGGCTTTTGCCGCTGCCCTTTGGGCCGGTCAGCGCAAGCTTGCCTTCGGGCCAATCCGCAGGCGTGCCGAGCATGGCAAAGGCCTGGGCATTGGCCCCTGACACAAAGAAATCATCCGGTCCCAGCGCAACACCCGTTGGCCAGTCAAATGCGAGCTGATCTGACATCTAGTCGCCCTCGGCGTCAGGATTGGATTGCCCGCGGTAAAGCAGGCTGTGCTTATACTGGCCCACACCCCAACGCGCGATCACACCGATCATCGCCGCAATAGGGACGGCCACCAGCATGCCGACAAAACCAAAAAGCGAGCCAAAGACCGACAGCGCAAAAAGCAGCCACACCGGATGCAGGCCAACAGAGCCGCCAACCAGTTTTGGGGTCAGGATGTTGCCTTCCAGAAACTGACCTAGGCCAAAGATTGCCGCAACAATACCGATGCGTAGCCAGTTGGTCACGTAGGATACGTTTTCGCCATCGACAACTTCAACCGAACCCCAGAACTGGAACACAGCCAGCCCCACAGCCAGGGCGCCACCTACCAAAGCGCCGATATACGGAATGAACGTGATCAAACCGGCAATAAATCCCACGATCAGGCCAAAGTTCAGCCCGGCAATCATAAGTGCGACGGCATAATAGGTGCCTAAGATCAGACAGACTGTGCCTTGGCCGCGAATAAATGAGGCAAGGGTGGCATCGATATCGCGCGCCAGACCTCTGATCGTTTCAACATGATCGCGTGGCAGCATGTCGTCGATGCGCGCGGTCATGTGATCCCAGTCAAGCAGCATATAAATAGCGACAACAGGAACGATAACGATCAGAACAATAATATTGATCAGCCCCAGGGCAGAGGTCAGCACACCGTTGACCAACTCTCCCCCGCGGGATTGGACAGCCTCGCGTAGTGAGACAAGTTGCTGATAGGCCGCACTTTCTTCATCAAAAAGCTGGGGAAAACGCTCTCGCAGCGCATTGCTGAGTGTCTCAAAAAGCGCGGGCGCGGTGTTCACCAGCGCTGTCATCTGTTCAACAAGATTGGCGACAATCAGAAACAAAAGAGGTATGATCACGACAACAGCTGTTAGCGTGATAATGGCGACCGCAGCGACGCGGCTAAACCCGGCCCTCTCAAGCCTGTCAGCGATGGGATCAAGGCAATAAGCAATCGCGCCGCCCAGCACAAAGGGCAGGATCACATCGCCCAGAAACCACAAAGACAGCAGAAAGACCGCAGTGGCGATCCCCCAATATTTCGCTTGTTGTCCAACAGGAAGTGCCATGCATGATCCGTAACTGCGTTGCTTTCATAGATGCGGTATGCATCGGCGTGGTGCAAGAGTAGTGATAAAATAACTGAGAAATTGGGCGCTTTGACCCTCTCTTCGCCGTCAATGCTTGCGAGGCCGCGCACAGCCGCTTACACCCATTCGCAACTACTGCATTCAAGAAGGTCAATCCGATGCGCCTGAGCCGCTATTTCCTGCCCGTTCTCAAAGAAACGCCGCGCGAGGCGCAGATCGTCAGCCACCGCTATATGTTGCAGGCTGGCATGATCAAACAGGCCTCTGCCGGCATTTATTCCTGGCTGCCCCTGGGCTTCAAAGTGCTGCGCAAGATCGAAGATATCGTGCATGAGGAACAGGCGCGCGCAGGCCATATCGCGATCCAGATGCCCACGATCCAATCGGCGGACCTGTGGCGCGAAAGCGGGCGTTATGACGCTTACGGTGAAGAAATGCTGCGCATCAAGGACCGTGGTGGGCGGGATATGCTGTTTACGCCCACTGCTGAGGAGTTGGTGACAGATATCTTCCGCGCCCATGTGAATAGCTACAAGGACCTGCCGCTGACATTGTACCAGATCCAGTGGAAATTCCGTGATGAGGTCCGCCCGCGCTTTGGCGTGATGCGGGGTCGCGAGTTTTATATGAAGGACGGCTACAACTTCGATCTGACCAAGGAAGATGCGCTGCACGCCTATAACCGCCATCTGGTCAGCTATCTGCGCACTTACGAGCGTATGGGGCTACAGGCCATACCAATGCGGGCCGACAGTGGCCCGATTGGTGGTGATGACACGCATGAGTTTCTGGTTCTGGCGGACACCGGCGAAAGCGAGGTCTTCTATGACAGCGAAATCACCGATCTGAAGTTCGGCGACCGCCAGATTGACTTTGACGATCACGCGGCCTGTCAGGCGGTGCTGGAGGAGTTCACCTCGCGCTACGCCCGCACGGATGAAACGCATGATGAGGCGCTGTTCAACGCGATCCCCGAGGCGCGTCGTCGGACCGCGCGCGGAATTGAGGTTGGACAAATCTTTTACTTCGGCACCAAATACTCTGACGCGATGGGGGCGGTTGTTGACGATGGGCAGGGTGGTAAGGTGCCTGTGCATATGGGCTCTCATGGCATTGGCGTGTCGCGTCTTCTGGGCGCAATCATCGAAGCGAGCCACGACGACAAGGGTATTATCTGGCCCGAAGGTGTGACGCCGTTCCACTGTGGCATCCTCAACATGCGGCAGGGGGACGAAGCGGCAGATGCAGCTTGTGAGGCGCTTTATGCATCGCTGACGGCGCTGGGGCTTGAGCCGCTTTACGATGACCGGGATGAACGGGCAGGGGCCAAGTTTGGCACGATGGATATGATCGGCCTGCCGTGGCGGATTACGGTGGGGCCACGTGGCCTTAAGAACGGTGTGGTTGAGCTGACCAGCCGCCGTACCGGTGAAAGTGAAGAGCTGCCACCGGAAGAGGCCGTCGCGAAGATCGCCAAAATCTACGAAGGCATCGCATGAGCCTGACCGCGGTTGATTGGTCGCTGATCCCCGCGCCCGAGGATGATGGCAAGGCGGCGCATCTGGAAGGGCAGGCACTGCCGGATGTGACCTTGCCTGCGACAACGGGGCCTGAGGTACGATTGTCTGATCTGGATGGGCTGGTCGTGTTCTACGTCTACCCGATGACGGGCCGCCCGGACCGTGACCTGCCCGATGGCTGGGATCAAATTCCCGGCGCGCGGGGCTGCACGCCACAGTCCTGTGCGTTCCGCGATCATTTCGCGGAACTGCGCGATTTAGGCGTAAGTGCGTTGTTTGGTTTGTCGACCCAGACGACCGCATATCAGGCCGAGGCGGCTGAACGCCTGCACCTGCCGTTTCCGCTCCTGTCTGACGCTGACCTGACACTCGGCAATACCTTGGACCTGCCGGGGATCACTGTGGAAGGGCAGTATCTGCACAAACGGCTGACGATGATTGCGCGCAATGGGGTCATCGCCAAGGTTTTCTATCCCGTATTCCCGCCCGATCAGGATGCAGCTAATGTGATCGCATGGCTACAGGCGCACGCGGAACCGCGCGCATAGGGCATCGGCGCAGTTAACACTTTTGCGAAAATCTGCTAACTTGCGACAAAACAAACCGTCACGAGGCAGCAGATGACGATGATTTCCTTGATGGGGGCGCTGATATGATCAGAGCCCTATGTTTGGTTGGCGGCTTAACGGGTGCCGCTGGCCTGTCGCAATTTCCTGAATTTTCGCAGCAGTACCTACAACGGCTTGCCGGCCAAGTGGATGAGCTGACACGGCAGGTCGTTGAATTTGACCAAACCGCCCTTGCCGATGGCATGGGCCGGGAAGAGATGTTGCAGGCGATGGCAGAGACACCTTTGGTTGAAGGGCAAGAGGCGCTTTGGCGGCGGACCTTTGCGCGTCACGCACGCCTGAACGAAAATCTGATGATCCTGCGCGAGGCCACGCCGCTGGAACGGTTGACACTGCCACATCGGATGGCCGACTCTGCCACTGTGCAGGCCGTATGGGATGATTTCACGCCGGCCATGCCGCTAAGCGCGGCAGGTGCGGCGGCAACAGGCACCGGTTTTCTGGGTGGTTGGGCACTGTTTGCCGCCTTGTTTAGTGTGCTGGCCTGGCCATTGCGCCGCAGTGCCGCAACTGCGCCCAAATCGCAGCACCGCCGCGCACCTGCGGTCAAATCTGACCCGCCTTTGACGCGCCCGACACTTGTTGCCGACAACCCGCCCAACCGTCCCCGCCTCGCCGGCGTGCGCCACTAAGATTTGCGGCAAAGGGCAGGAGCCTCCGGCGGGAGTTTTTGGGCCAAGATGAAGCGAGGGCGGCGGAGGCCTTGACCATTGTGCCACCGCATACCACGTTGCGCCAAACGCCACGCGAGGAGCATTCATGGCCGAGGTCCGCACAACACGTCCCTTTGCAAAATTCGAATGGATGATCGCCTGGCGTTATATTCGTGCCAAACGCGCCGAAGGTGGCGTCAGCACGATGACCTGGATCAGCCTGATCGGCGTGACGCTGGCGGTCTTTGCCCTGATTGCGACTTTGGCTGTGCGGTCCGGGTTTCGGGCAGAGTTTATTGACACGATTGCAGGCGCGAATGCGCATGTCAGCGTGGTTATGCCACGTTCTGTGATCCAAGACTTTGAAGATGTGGCTGAGAATATTCGCGCCGTCGACGGCGTGCAATCTGTCGCCCCCTTGGTGCGGGGGCAGGCGATGGCCTCTGGCTCTGGTCGGATCGGGCTGGCGGATATCTATGGGATCCGGCTAGACGACCTCAAAGCATCCGACGCGATTGTGCAAAGCGAACGCACGATTGGGAACATCGATGATCTGCCGGGTGGCATCGCGATTGGATCAGCACTGGCCAATAATCTGGGCCTGACGATTGGGGACCGGATCGAGATCACCACCCGCGCTGGTGCGGCGACCCCCATGGGGCAATCAACCCGGCGCAATGCCTATGAGGTGGTCTATATCTTCTCAACCGGCCGTTTCCAGATTGATGAGGTGCGCGCCTATCTGCCCTTTGATGTGGCGCAGCTGATCTTTAACCGTGACGGCGTGGCCGATGAGTTGGAAATCAGGCTGGATGATCTGAACCAATCCGAAGTGCTGAAGCAAGACATTGCCAATGCCGCTGGTCCCGGTTTCTGGGCCTATAGCTGGCAAGACCGGGTGGGTCGCTTCCTGCGCGCGCTGACGATTGAGGATAATGTGATGTTTATCATCCTGTCGATCCTGGTGCTGGTCGCCTCGATGAACATCATCAGCGGGCTGATTATGTTGGTGAAGAACAAGGGCCGCGATGTGGGCATCCTGCGCACCATGGGGCTCACCGAAGGATCCATCCTGCGTATTTTCTTTATTTGCGGGGCGGGGATTGGCACGATTGGGACGGCGCTGGGTGTCATCCTTGGGTGTCTGTTTGCGATCTACATCGATACGATCTTCAGCTTTGTGAATTACGTGGCCGGCGGCGGTGTGTGGGACCCATCAATCCGCGGCATCTACAACATCCCGGCAGAGTTGCGGCTGGTTGATGTGCTGAAAGCCGTATCGCTTTCACTTGGTCTCTCGTGGATTATCACGATCTTCCCCGCGCGCCGTGCCGCCCGCATGAACCCGGTTGAGGCGCTGCGCTATGAGTGATCACACGTTACAAGTCGCCGACCTGACCAAGAGCTACAACGCTGGCAAACCGAACGAGGTGCGGGTGCTGCAAGGTGTGTCACTGGGCGTGAAACCGGGCGAGGTGGTGGCTTTGGTCGCCCCCTCAGGTGCGGGTAAATCGACGCTGCTGCATATCGCGGGGCTGCTGGATACGCCGGACAGTGGGACAGTACAGATCGAAGGTACGGATATGAGCCGCCTGTCGGATCGCAAACGCACGGCGGTGCGCCGCTCAACCGTTGGGTTTATCTATCAGTTCCACCATTTGCTGCCCGAGTTTTCGGCGCTGGAGAATATCGTGCTGCCGCAATTGGCCAATGGTGTGGCCGACAAAGCGGCAGAGGCGCGGGCGATGGCATTGCTGGATCGTGTCGGCATTGCCGAGCGTGCGTCGCATCGTCCTGCGGCCCTGTCGGGTGGTGAACAGCAACGCGTGGCCTTTTGCCGGGCGCTGGCGAATGAACCCAGCCTGCTACTGGCGGATGAACCGACGGGCAACCTTGACCCTGACACCTCGGACCGGGTGTTTGACGCGCTAATGACGCTGGTGCGCGATACTGGGCTGGCGGCGGTGATTGCGACCCACAACCTTGATCTTGCGGCCCGTATGGACCGGCAAGTGCGCCTGAATGGCGGTGTATTGGAGAGTGCATGAAAGTATCAGTGACAGAGATTGAGGCGCAAAGCCGTAGTGCGCTATTGGCGCATGGCGCGGGAGATGCGCAGGCTGCGGCCGTTGCGAAAGCTGTGGCGCGGGCAGAGGCTTTGGGCAACGTCATTTGCGGTCTCTATTATCTGGAAAGCTATTGCACGCAGCTGACATCAGGCCGGGTTAACGGGACAGTCCTGCCAGTTGTTACCCGCCCACGCCCCGCTGCGGTGCTCGCAGATGCGAGGTTTGGCTTTGCGCAGCCGGCCTTTGCCGCCGCGTTGGAGAATGCGGTTGCGGCAGCAAGGGAAAACGGCGTGGCGACTTTGGCCGTGGCCCATGCCCATACCTGCACGTCGCTGGGCTATTTTACTGAGCAGATTGCAGAGGCAGGGCTAATCGGTATTGGCTTTACCAATGCCTCCCCCGTTGTTGCCCCACCGGGAGGCAACAAGCGGGTGATTGGGACCAACCCGATCGCGATGACCGTACCGGGTGAAGACGGGCCAGCAATGCATTTCGATTTCTCCAGCTCTGCTGTGGCGCTGGGCAAGATCACCATGGCCAAAGCGGCTGGCGAAAGCATTCCATTGGGTTGGGCGGTTGATGAAAACGGCACGCCAACGACTGACCCTGAGGCAGCACTGAAAGGCGCGCTGGTTTCTGCGGGGGGCTACAAGGGCTGGGGTTTCGGGTTGATGGCTGAGCTTTTGGCCGCGGGCATGACCGGATCGGTCAACTCACTGGATGTGGCGGGTTTGAAGGTGGCCGAAGGCCAGCCGCATGATTTGGGGCAGTTCTATATCCTGATGGACCCGGGCGCTTACCACGCTGAGTTCGGTGCAAGGTTTGTGCGGGTGGCAGAGGCTGTCGCCCAACAAGAGGGCGCGCGTATTCCCGGTGCGGATCGGCATGTGATGACAGAGGTTGATGTGCCGGATGCGCTATGGGAGTTGGTGCTTAAACTTTCTGCGTGATAAAAACACCCATCGCCATCAGGGCGATACCGGCCGTGCGTGTCAGCGTCAGCGGCGATGCTTGCGCGCTAAACAGACCGAAGTGATCGATCGCTGCCGCTGATATCAGCTGACCCAGTAAGACAAGAAACACTGCGTTCCCGACGCCCATTGTGGGCGCGATCCATGTGATCGACAGGACATAAAAGGCAATAAGCGCACCTGCCAGAAACAAGTGTTTTGGTGCGGTCGCTAGTTTCGCAATAGCCTGTGGGTTAGTCAGAAATGTCACGATGGCCGACACTGTGAGAGCCACGACAAAAAGCACGGTCGCGGCGACAGCGGGCGATCCGATGTGGCGCCCCAAAGCGGCGTTCAATGCGGCCAGGACAGGTATGCCGATCCCGGCAGCCAGCATGATCAGAATATGGTGGGGCATGGGCAATCCTTCGCTGATATGGGCAAAGTTTAGTCCGCCCATGACATAGATCATAGTGGCTGCCCCAGCCGCTTTGTTACAATCCGATCAAAACAGGAGGCAACATATGCGGTATTTCATTTTCCTTACAGCACTCAGCCTGACGGCCTGTGTTGAAGAACCTCTGGACGGCCGCACGGCCTATCTGGACAATTGCGCCAGCTGTCATGGCACGACCGGTAAGGGCGATGGGCCCGCAGCCCGTGGTCTGGCCGTCGCACCGCCCGATTTGACGACAATTGCCGCACGCAATGGCGGTGTTTTCCCTACAAATCAGGTGATGAGCACGATTGACGGGCTGGACAGGGGCGCGCATTTCAGTGCGGCAATGCCAGAGTTTGGGGCCGGTGATCTGGGCGAAACCGTGATCGTCGAAAGCCAAGGGCTTGGTACGCCCGTGCCGATGAAACTGCTGGTTTTGACTGAGTATTTGGAGAGTATTCAACAGTAACCAAAGCTGACATTCGCGTGAAAATGCGGGTTCAGTGGTTTCTGGGCCGCTTTGTTGCGATAGGTCATGGGACAACGCTTACAAAGGATACCCGAACCCATGCGCCTTTTGCTTTCTGCGGCCCTTGCCCTTGCCACCGCTACCAGCGCAACCGCTGGTCCTGTCAGTTTCAGCAATGGCTGGCAGGAACAGCGCCTGTCTCTGTTCAGCTCAAACGACTACACCTTCGGGCAAAACCTGGGTCTGGTGTCTAATGGCTCTGTCTCCATCGCGTGGAGCCGGGTTGGCCGCGGTGATTGGGGATCAAGCGGCGCATCTTGGAGCTGGACGGTGGATCAATCCGTGCCAGCCACTGATCTGAGCCGCAAGGGCGGGGATGATCGCAATATCTCGCTCTATTTTGTCTTTGTGCCGGAAAGCATCGCGCCCAGCCTTGAAGGGGCGAATATCCGCAGCCTGCTGGGCAATGATGATGTGCGCATCATCCAATACGCTTGGGGCGGTAACCATTCGCGCGGTCAGGTGATCCCATCGCCCTATGGCCCGCAGGGGCAGGGCGTGACAATCGCACTGCGTCAAGCGGGCACCGGGTCCTTCAGCGAAAGCGTTGATCTGGCTGCAGATTATGCCCGCGCCTTTGGCGGTGGAAAGGGCGCATTGGTGGGTTTGGCCGTGTCGGGTGACAGTGATGATACCGACAGCGTGATCC
>JBCAZI010000016.1:0-43029 GCA_038533095.1 Pseudomonadota bacterium | reverse complement strand
GAGCGACAGTCCATAAGTGGGGCGAGAGGGGCCGCGCCTGCGATGGCTGTCGTAGCCAAGGTAGAACTCAGTCGCGCTCTGGAACTCATCAGATTGCAGTTGTCCCAGCTGATAAAAGATCTGTGGTTCTTGCATTTCGGTACGCAGGCAACCGTCGGGGCAATCATTGATCGCCATGTCGGTGAACGTCGTCAGCAGCCAGATTAGACCAAGTGTACCGTCCATGATGTCATCCTATTGTCTTGCGGCCCAATGGCGCCTTCCGAAAGGCATGCTATGGGCGAGATAAAAGCGAAGGCGCATATCTGCCTGCAACAGTGCAGTTTAAAGGCACGGTACAGCGCGCCCGTAGCCGCTACAATGGGCGTTTTCCTTGCGGTTACCGTTGAGGCACCACGCAACATTCAGCACTTTGGCCTAACGGCATACCTAATGACGCCAACCCCTCCGCCGTGGCACCCGCACCGCCAGCATCGGCTTGATCCATGGCGACCGGAACCGGTTCAGGTCAAGCGCCTCATGCACGCCTGTCACGACCTCGCCATCAATCTGCGTCTGCACGGCAGAGCGCGAATACAGCCGCACGTTCTTACCTGTGTTGATGGTGACGCATGATGCGGAAGATGCGCAGACAGCAGGTGGAGGGATTGTGGCGCCGGGAGGGTGAGTGGACGGCGGCTGTGCGGGACAAAGCCGCCGTTGCGGAATCACATCTTGATCTCCAATTTGTTGCAACGCAGCAATGAGACTGAAAATGAAACTCTGCCTTTCTGGAAGCATGACGTCTATCGAGCAAATGGAGCAACTCTCTGATCTGTTAAATTCGTTAGGGCATGAGACCTCGGTACCGTCTCGTGGCACTGAACCACATATGGCTGAGCGTCTTGCACAAGCACAAACACATGAGAAAAAAGCAATCTTTGTAGAGGATCATCTTGAAAAGATTCGAGAATCTGACGGCGTTGTTATTGCGAATTTTGACAAAAATGGTGTCCCCGGCTACGTCGGTCCAAGCGCCTTGATGGAAGCGGCTATGGCCTATGCCCTCGGGAAACAGCTTTTTGTCCTAAATGACCCTTCGGATGGTGCGGTGGACAGTAACCTGTCTTCGCTTGGAGCCATCAAACTGAGTGGAGACTATCGTTTGGTAGGCTCCGTTGTTAGGTAGTTTTGGGCTCCAACCGGACCTCAACCTTTCCAACTCCTCCGCCTTGGCACCCGCACCGCCAGCATCGGCTTGATCCATGGCGACCGGAACCGGTTCAGGTCAAGCGCCTCATGCACGCCTGTCACCACTTCTCCATCAATCTGCGTTTGCACGGCAGAGCGTGAATAGAACGGCGCATCCAGCATATTCAGCACCTGTTTCGGCATCACACCCGGATCGGCGCGGGTTTCGCGCATGACTTGCCAGAGGGACCGTTTGAACCGGGTGCGGGGTGGCGCGTCGACGATTTTGGCATTGCCTTCACTGTCAAACGCAATCGCGGTGTCCAGCGTCGTGCCATCCCGTCGGACAGCATCATAGATACACGTCGCACCCGCCCTGGTCGGGTAACGCCCCCATGTCCAGAAACTGAAATCCTCTTCCAATGACCTTGTCCCAAAGTTGCTGTCGAAATAGCCGTGACCCGACCATTGCCAGCCCTCGGCCTCCAGATCGACCTTGATGTCAGAGGATGGCGCAAAGGGCCGCCAGACATGCGCGCCGTCAGGTGTCAGCGGCAGCTCGACCGAGGTCATCGCATGCGGTGTCACAGTGATTTGCCCGCGCACGCGACTGATCAGGGGTGGGCTACTGATCTCATTGACATCAATGATCAGTTCCTTGCCGGTCCAATGCATCGAGGATGGCCCGACCTGAAATGTGTCGGGTGTTGTGCGTAGCGCGTCCCGCCCCCGGTCCGTCATCGTGAACCGCCCTCCGGGGCCATAAGTGGCGACATTGATGCAGCAGTGATTGGCGGGGTTCTTGCGGCCCGACCAGGCATACCAGGGTGAAAACACCGACCCGATAAATCCTATGACAGAGACCGCTTTCGTTCCGCAGTCGCTGATCCCGTCAACATACCACCATGCGTAGCCGTTTGGCGGGACGTCAAGGTGGAAGCATGGTCCATCATGATCGCCGCGGCTGCGTGCTGGCCTGAGAGCGTCGCCATCGGCACCCCCGCCCCCGGATGCGCCCCGCCCCCGCAGAGGTAAAGCCCCGGTATTTTCGTCCGCGCCGTTGGGCGTTTGAAGGCCGCCATCAGCCCATGCGGGCTGCGCCCGTAAAGGGAACCGAGGCTCGCCGGAAACAGCGCGTCGAACCCCTGTGGTGTCGTCAGTGCGTCGGGCCCCGGTGTGGGGCTGAACGTCAGGCCGAAGTCCCGGAACCGTTTGAAAATCTGTGTCTGACATGGGGGTTTTTCCTTCTTAGGGTCGCGCGGGACGGGTGGGCCATTCATGATAATCTCAAACCGTTGCAGGGCATCGGTGGCCACCTGTCCATGGTCTTGGGCGCAGAGGTAAAGCGTGGCGTCTGTGGGCATTTCACCGGCGGCAAGTGCTTTGAACTCGGACCGAGGATCATGTCCGAAAAATACCGTGTGGTGGGCCAGATCAGCGCCATCTGGAACAGCGGCAAAGGCATGAACAAAGGCCGACAGGCTGCGCGGTTCAACATGGTGTTTTTTGACGGCCTCTTGTGCTGCTTCACCCAGCAACCCTGTTTCCAAGGCGCGCGGGTCGCCGTTGAACAGGACCATATCTGCATGTAAGTGGGCCCCGGCTGTCTGTACCCCTGTGATCCGCCCGTTTTGTTTTGTGATCCGGGTCGCGGGGGTATCGTAGTGGAAGGTGGCACCGCGCGCCTGTGCCAGCTTCGCGATTGTCTGCGCCAGTTGATGCATCCCGCCTTTGACAGACCAGACGCCTTGCGCCTCGGCCTGCCAGATCAGCGACAGGATGGCGGGTGACGCATAGGGTGATCCGCCGACATAGGTGGCGTAGCGTCCAAACAGCTGCGCAAGGCGCGGGTCGCTGAAAGACTTTTTCAGAAGACCTGCCAGCGTTTGATGGGGTGCCATATCGCGGATCAGGTTGGGCTGGCCCAGCACCGTTTTGGTCACCGCCATTTGGTTGGGTTCAGCGGTGCGCATCATCGGTCCATCAAAGCCCGCGAATAGGCGTTGGGCACGTGCCGAGAAGGCCGCGAACTCATCGCCGGCCTTTGCGCCGAAGGTTGCAATCACATTGGCAAGGCTTTTGTCCGGGTTCGCGTCTAGATCAAGCATCGCCCCATCATCCCAGTAGTGCCGGGCAAGTGTGGTCAGCGGTTGCAGGGTCAGGTGATCGCCTAGCGCTTCACCCACATCTGCAAACAGAGCCTCGAACACGGGGCGCATTGTCAGCACCGTCGGGCCTGCATCCACAGGCCCCGCATCTGACGCAACTGTCCGCATCTTTCCGCCCGGCGCGCTATGCATGTCCAGCACCGTGACATCGCACCCCTGATGGCTCAGTCGCAGCGCGGCAGCCAGCCCGCCGATCCCGGCGCCGATCACAGTGATTTTGGGTTGGCAGGCTGTCATCCGCTTCCGAGTCATCTGTTACGATTGATTTACATTGACATATGTAAACTAAAATAGACACTATAGATTGCAAAGGAGACGCGCATGAGAATCTCAGAGCGTATTGACGCGACCATGGCCCAAGCAATCGCGGCAGGTCAGGGTGGCGTGGCCCCGGCCAAGCTGGCGGCGGCACTGGAGTATGCCGTTACGCCGGGCGGTGCACGGATCAGACCAACGATCCTGACCTCTGTGGCAATGGCGTGCGGTGATGATCGGCCTGCACTGACGGATGCGGCCGGTGTCGCGTTGGAGGTGATCCATTGTGCCAGCCTCGTTCATGATGATCTGCCGTGCTTTGACGATGCTGATATGCGCCGGGGCAAACCAGCCCTGCATCGCGCCTATTCAGAGCCTTTGGCGGTGCTGACCGGTGATGCCCTGATCATTATGGGGTTTCAGATCCTGGCGCGTGCCGCATCCGATATGCCGGACCGGGCCCTGCGCCTGATTGATATATTGGGCACACGGACAGGCATGCCCTTTGGCATTTGCGCAGGTCAAGGCTGGGAAAGCGAAGACGAGATTGATTTGTCAGCCTATCATCAGGCCAAGACGGGTGCGCTGTTTATCGCGGCGACCCAAATGGGCGCCGTGGCTGCCGGCCAAGAGGCCGAGCCATGGGAAGAGCTGGGTGCGCGCATTGGCGAGGCGTTCCAAGTCGCTGATGATCTGCGCGATGCGCTTTGTGATGAAGAAACCCTAGGCAAGCCTGCCGGTCAGGATGATCTGCATGGGCGTCCCAATGCCGTTGCCGAATACGGTGTGCAGGGTGCGATCCAGCGCTTTGATGACATCCTTGGTGGTGCGATTTCATCCATTCCCGCCTGCCCGGGCGAGGCTGCTTTGGCGCAGATGGTGCGCGCCTATGCTGATAAACTGGTGCCTGCGGGTGCGCGCGGCAGGTCCACTGTTCCCGGCGAATAATGAAAGATACGGCGGCACCTTTCCCGGAACCGGCACTGCCGCCAGGTGCGGTGAAGCGGTCAGGCTATTTCACCCGCCTTGTTGCGTCGCGTAGCTTTCAATCTTGGGCCGCCCGCTTTCCCTTAACCCGCCGCCTCGTCAAATCTGAAGGCGAGGCGATGTTCGATCTGGTGGCAGGCTTTTGCCATAGCCAGATCTTGCAGGCCTTCGTGCGGCTGAACATGCCGCAGCTTTTGCTGGAACGCGACATGACGGCCGAGGCGCTGGCCGTTGAAACCGACGTCCCGCAGCAGCGGATGCAGGTTTTGCTATCTGCGGCGACATCGCTGCAGCTGATTAAGCGCCGCAAATCAGGTCGTTTTGCGCTTACCACCCGAGGCGCTGCCTTGGCCGGTGTTCCTGGTCTGTCAGGGATGATCGACCATCATGACGTGCTCTATCTGGACCTTGCCGATCCGGTGGCGTTCTTCCGGGGCGAAGTCGAGACCGAACTGGCGGAGTTCTGGCCCTATGTCTTTGGCGCTGGGGGTGCGACTGACCCGCGAACGGCGGCGACGTATTCACAACTGATGGCGGATAGTCAGGTCTTGGTCGCCGAAGATACTTTGGCCACGGTTGATCTGTCCAAACACCAGCGCATTCTGGATGTGGGCGGGGGCACAGGAGCGTTCCTTACCGCCGTTGGTGCCGCACACCCGGCGCTGCAAATGACGCTGTTTGATCTGCCTGCTGTGGCACCTGCCGCCGCAACCCGATTTGAAAATGCAGGCATGGCTGACCGGGCGCAGATTGTGCCGGGGTCTTTCCGCGATGATGCGCTGCCGCGCGGTGCGGATCTGATCAGCCTCGTGCGTGTGCTTTATGATCATGCAGATGACACCGTCATTGCCCTCTTGCAATCCGTCCACACCGCCTTGCCTGCGGGCGGGACCATTCTGATTTCTGAACCGATGACAGGTGGCGCCAAGCCGCAGCGCGCAGGGGATGCCTATTTTGCGCTTTACTGCATGGCGATGCGCACCGGGACCGCGCGCTCGCAGGCCCAAATCGCACAGCTGCTGGCGCAAGCAGGCTTTACACAAATTCAGACCCCACGGGCGCGGCGACCGTTTATCACTTCGGTAGTCACGGGTGTAAGGCAAAGTTGACACTTATACTGTCTAAATCAATTGACACTACGGCATGTAAGGCTAAACTAAGGCAAGACAAAGTGTCGCAGTCCGCCTTCGGATGATCTGCGCCACATGGGAGAAGACGTTGGAAACAAAGGCCGTTATCCTATCAGCGCCCGGTGAATTGGCGCTTGATCGGGTGGGAATCGTACCCCCTGCGGATGATGATATTGTCGTCGCAATTCGGCATTCCGGCATTTCCACGGGGACTGAAAAGCTGTTTTGGACCGGTGAGATGCCGCCATTCCCCGGCATGGGCTACCCCTTGATCCCCGGATATGAGGCCGCTGGCGAAGTCGTCGAAGCGGGCGCTGACAGCGGCTACCGCGTGGGCGAACATGTCTTTGTGCCCGGTGCGAACTGCTATGAGGGCGCGCATGGGCTATTCGGTGCTGCCGCCGAAACGATTGTCACGAAAGCGGCGCGTGTGACGCGCATTGATCGCGGACTTGGTGCTGCTGGTGCTTTGCTTGCTTTGGCCGCCACGGCGCGCCATGCAATGGCGGGCCCAAATAAGGCCGTCCCTGATCTGATCATTGGCCACGGCGTTTTGGGTCGCCTCTTGGCCCGCTTGACCATCGCATCGGGTGCGCCAGCACCGACAGTGTGGGAGGTTGATCCGACCCGCATGGATGGCGCTGTCGGTTATGAAGTCACCGCCCCAGAACGGGACGAACGCCGCGACTATAAATCGGTCTACGACGCATCTGGCCGTGGTGACCTGCTGAACGACATGATCGGTCGTATCGCCAAAGGCGGCGAGATTGTTCTGGCAGGTTTCTACACCGCACCGCTGCAATTCGCTTTTCCACCCGCCTTCATGAAAGAGGCCCGGTTCCGCATCAGCGCCGAATGGGCGCCTGACGATATGACCGCAACCAAAGCTTTGGTTGAGGCGGGCACGTTAGAGCTGGCCGACCTGATCACACACCAACAACCCGCAGAGATGGCGAGTGGCGCTTATAAGACCGCCTTTACCGATACGTCCTGCCTGAAGATGATTTTGAACTGGGGAACCGCATGAAGGATGAAATTCCAAACCTGAAGGATTTCGATCAGCGTTTGCGGGACGAGGCCAATGAAGAGCCGAGCCTTGAGGTTCCGCAGGGCGAGCCGACATCAAAAACACAGATCATTGCGATCTATGGCAAGGGCGGCATTGGTAAGTCTTTCACGCTCGCCAACCTCAGCCACATGATGGCTGAGATGGGCAAGCGCGTATTGCTGATTGGCTGCGACCCCAAATCTGACACGACGAGCCTGCTGTTTGGCGGCAAGGCCTGCCCGACGATTATCGAAACCTCTGCGAAGAAGAAGCTTTCGGGTGAAGAGGTCGCTATCGGCGACGTCTGCTTCAAGCGCGGCGGTGTCTTTGCGATGGAGCTTGGTGGGCCGGAAGTCGGCCGTGGCTGCGGTGGTCGCGGCATCATCCATGGGTTCGAACTGCTTGAAAAACTCGGGTTCCACGACTGGGACTTTGACTATGTGTTGCTCGACTTTCTGGGCGACGTGGTTTGCGGCGGCTTCGGCCTGCCGATCGCGCGCGATATGGCGCAGAAAGTGATTTTGGTGGGATCCAATGACCTGCAATCCTTATATGTTGCTAACAATGTCTGTTCAGCAGTCGAATACTTCCGCAAGCTTGGAGGTAATGTTGGGGTGGCCGGGCTTGTTATCAACAAGGACGATGGGACCGGAGAAGCCCAAGCTTTCGCCGAGGCAGTTAATATTCCAGTCCTTGCTGCGATTCCACAAGACGATGACCTGAGAAAGAAATCCGCGAACTATCAGATCGTTGGCACCAACGAGAGCCAATGGGGCCCGATGTTCGAAGGCCTGGCTGCCGCCGTGGGTGTCGCCCCGCCTGTGCGCCCGACGCCGCTGGATCAGGATGGATTGCTGGGTCTTTTTGACAGCAAGGACACCGGCGGCGACTACGAGCTGGTTCCCGCCACGGACGTCGATATGCGCGGCAAGAATGCCAAGCCGAAAGAAAGCCTGGAGGTCATCTATGACGATGCCTGAGGCTGACATTCAAGGCTATGAAGTTGGCTATGATGAGGCTGGACAAGTCCAGATCATCGAAGGTGTTGCGCGTTCTGAGGGTGAGGTCCCGGATCAAGTCCGGGACGGCGTTCAGCAAACCGCGCTGGACGGCGGTTGCACGGCGAGTGCGGGCACGATGGAGGCCGCGGCCCGTGCTGCAGGCAAATCTGACATCCTTGATCAATATGCGCAGGACTATCCGCAAGGACCCCATGATCAACCGCAGAGCATGTGCCCTGCGTTCGGGTCTTTGCGTGTAGGCCTGCGGATGAAACGTGTGGCCACGGTGCTATCCGGTTCGGCGTGTTGTGTATACGGCCTCACGTTTGTTTCGCATTTCTACGGCGCGCGCCGCTCGGTCGGTTATGTGCCGTTCAATTCCGAGACTTTGGTGACAGGTAGGCTGTTCGAGGACATTCGTGAGAGTGTCCATGATATGGCAGACCCTGATCGTTATGACGCGATTGTGGTGACGAACCTGTGTGTGCCCACTGCCTCTGGTGTGCCGCTACGGCTCTTGCCGAAAGAGATTAATGGCGTCCGGATCGTGGGTATTGATGTGCCCGGTTTTGGCATTCCAACCCATGCCGAGGCGAAAGATGTGCTCGCCGGTGCCATGCTGGCCTATGCCCGTGAAGAGATTGCGGCAGGTCCCGTGCAGGCGCCCGTTGGCGGCAAATCTGATCGCCCCGCCGTGGCGCTGATGGGCGAGATGTTCCCTGCTGATCCCATGATGATCGGTGCGATGCTGGCCCCGATGGGATTAGCCGCTGGTCCGGTTGTGCCAACGCGCGAATGGCGCGAGCTTTATGCGGCACTCGACTGTGGTGTCGCGGCTGCGATCCACCCGTTCTACACCTCTGCTATCCGCGAATTCCAAGGGGCTGGTCGCAAGATTGTGGGCTCTGCCCCTGTTGGGCACGATGGCACGGCTGATTGGTTGGCCGCCATCGGTGATGCCTATAACGTAAAGCCTGATCAGATTGCAGCGGCGCAGAATGCGTTCTTGCCAGCGATTAAGGGCGCCTTTGAAGGGGCCAAGATCAGCGGGACTGTCACACTTTCGGGCTATGAAGGGTCTGAGCTCCTGGTCGCGCGTTTGCTGATCGAAAGTGGCGCGGATGTGCCTTATGTCGGTACAGCTTGTCCAAAGACAGAATGGTCCCGCGCTGATGCCGCATGGCTGGCCGCGAAGGGTGTAAAGGTTGTCTATCGTGCCTCGCTTGAGGATGATCTGGCGGCGGTAGACGCGATCAAGCCAGATTTGGCAATTGGCACGACACCCGTTGTGCAGCACGCCAAAGAACATGGCATTCCGTCGCTTTATTTCACCAATCTTATTTCCGCACGGCCACTCATGGGGCCAGCGGGTGCAGGCTCGCTGGCGCAGGTCGTGAATGCGGCCATCGCAGGTAAGGAAAAGATGGACATGATGCGCGCCTTCTTTGAGGGCGTGGGCAATGAGGACACTGCCGGCGTCTGGGAAGGCGCGCCGAACCTGCGCCCTGACTTCCGCGCCCAGCATCAAAAGAAGCTTGATAAAATGGCGCGTGCGGCGAAGGCGGAGCAGATGATATGATGTTTGCGCCTCTTGCATATCTGGCGGGTGGGCCCGCCCGCCCACCCCTTTCGGGGCGCTGCCCCGGACCCCGAGGTATTTTCGAACATGAGAAGGGGGTTGGCGCATGCTGATTACCGATCATGACCGCGCGGGCGGGTATTGGGGGGCTGTCTATGCCTTCTGTGCCGTCAAAGGTTTGCAGGTGGTGATTGATGGCCCGGTGGGTTGTGAGAACCTGCCTGTCACTTCGGTGCTTCACTACACGGACGGTTTGCCGCCGCATGAATTGCCGATTGTCGTCACTGGTCTTGCTGAGAGCGAGATGGGCGAAGGCACGGAAGAGGCGATGAAGCGGGCCTGGGAAACGCTGGACCCTGCTCTGCCTGCCGTTGTTGTGACCGGTTCGATTGCCGAGATGATTGGCGGCGGTGTCACGCCGCAGGGCACCAATATTCAGCGCTTCCTGCCGCGCACCATTGATGAAGATCAGTGGGAATGTGCCGATCGTGCGATGACCTGGATTTTCACCGAGTTCGGCATGACCAAAGGTCGGATGCCGCCCGAGAAGAAGCGCGCGGAGGGGGCAGCCCCCCGCGTGAATATTCTGGGGCCGATGTATGGGGCTTTCAACATGCCCTCTGATCTGGCGGAGATACGCCGCTTGGTGGAAGGCATTGGTGCAGAGATCAATATGGTGATGCCTTTGGGCGCCCATGTGGCCGAGATGCGCAATCTGGTGAACGCGGACGTGAATATCACGATGTATCGCGAGTTTGGGAGGGGCTTGTGTGAAGTGCTGGGCAAGCCCTATCTGCAAGCGCCGTTTGGCATTGATTCTACAACGAAGTTCCTGCGCAAACTGGGTGAGTTGACGGGGCTTGACCCCGAACCGTTCATCGAGCGGGAAAAGCATTCGACCATCAAACCCGTCTGGGATCTCTGGCGCTCTGTCACGCAGGATTTCTTTGCAACGGCGGAATTCGCAATTGTCGCCAATGAAACCTATGCCCGTGGTGTCCGGCATTATCTGGAAGGCGACCTTGGGTTTCCTTGTGCCTTTGCCGTTGCCCGCTGTCGCGGCAAGAAGACCAACAACGACGAAGTGCGCAGCTTGATGCATAACAAGCGTCCGCTGGTTGTGCTCGGTTCGATTAACGAAAAAATCTATATGGCCGAAATGAAGGCGGGGCATGGCCCATCGCCGGTATTCATCCCCGCCAGCTTCCCTGGTGCAGCGATCCGCCGTGCCACGGGCACGCCGTTTATGGGCTACGCGGGGGCCACCTATCTGTTGCAAGAGGTCTGCAATGGCCTGTTTGATGCATTGTTCCACATCCTGCCCTTGGGCACGGATATGGATGCCACCGATGCCACGCTGACGCCACTGCGCCGCGATTTCCCTTGGGATGCCGATGCGCAGGCCAAGCTGGATGAGATCGTGGCGAGCCATCCGATCCTGACACGTATTTCTGCCGCCAAAACGCTGCGCGACGCAGCCGAGCGTGCAGCCCTCGACGCCGGCAACGACCGGGTTGTTCTTGAAACCGTCGAAACTCTCGAAACTTCCAACGGAGGACGCAGATGACTGATTTTACCACCGATGCACCCGTATCACGGGTGCGATCCGCGCCACCGAAACGCGAATATTACGCCTATTTCGGGCTGATCTTTCTGGCCACGCTGCCGCTGTGCATCCTGACATGGGTGCTCTCTGCGGCGCGCCGGATGGCATTGCCGGAAAAGGGCCCATTCGCCAAGGCCTGGACACAGGCCCGCATCATTACGCCACAGATCTTCAGCGCATGATCTGCAGGCCACAAGATTTGTCCGGAAACGGGCATCCGATGTTCATCATTCCCCCCCGGGATGGTGGATTGGGGCAGAGGAAGAGCTTCTGTCGTAACCCGGCCGCGGGGGGTGCGCGGCGTCAGACCCCAATTTTGGAGACAAAACATGGCTGACAAATCTGATCTGTCTTTCACAGGTCTTACTGACGAGCAGGCCCAGGAGCTGCACGCAGTCTACATGAGCGGGTTCACGATCTTCACGATCGTTGCCGTGGTTGCTCACGTGCTGACGTACATCAAGCTTCCTTGGTTCAGCTGGTAGGAAAGGAATTAGAGAATGGCACAGTTCTACAAGATCTGGCTGGTTTTCGACCCGCGCCGCGTTTTCGTGGCACAGGGCGTTTTCCTGTTCCTGCTCGCAGCGATGATTCACCTCGTCCTGCTGAGCAATGACACCACAAACTGGTTCCAGCTCGCCTTTGGCGGACAGTAATCGGCTTTTGGCGCAAAGATAACGCTGCGGGCGGGCCTATCGTCCGCCCGTAGCAAACACCGACATTGACGATGACAGGGCGCGCCCGAACGGGGACGCAGGGCCTGTCGATGAATGGAGATTGGAAGATGGCACAGCTCAGCTTCGAGAGAAAATACCGGGTCCGTGGCGGGACATTGGTAGGCGGTGATCTGTTCGACTTTTGGGTGGGGCCATTTTATGTGGGCTTCTTCGGGGTCACGACGTTCTTTTTCGCCGTCCTAGGGACGATTTTGATTTTTTATGGCGCCAGCCAGGGCCCCACATGGAACCCATGGTTGATTTCCATTGATCCGCCGCCCTTGGAGTATGGCTTGGGCCCTGCACCGCTGATGGAGGGCGGCCTTTGGCAGATCATCACGATTTGTGCCATCGGCGCATTTGTCAGCTGGATGATGCGCGAGGTCGAGATTTGCCGCAAACTTGGCATCGGCTATCACGTACCCTTTGCCTTTGGCGTCGCGATCTTTGCCTATGTCACGCTTGTGGTGATCCGTCCGGTCTTACTGGGGGCCTGGGGCCATGCCTTTCCCTATGGCATTTTCAGCCACCTCGATTGGGTGAATAACGTGGGCTACACCTACGGCAACTTTCACTACAATCCGGTCCATATGATCGCGATCACCTTCTTCTTCACCACCTGTCTGGCGCTTGCGCTGCACGGATCATTGGTGTTGTCGGCTGTGAACCCGCCCAAGGGCCAGGAGATTAAATCACCTGACCACGAAGATACCTATTTCCGTGATCTCATCGGCTATTCCATCGGGCCACTGGGGATTCACCGTTTGGGCCTGTTTTTGGCGCTGAACGCGGGTTTCTGGTCTGCGATTTGCATCGTGATTTCCGGCACCGTCTGGTTCGAAGAATGGATCATCTGGTGGGATTGGTACTATGAGCTCCCTTGGTGGGTCGATCTGTAGGAGGATATGAACAATGGCTGAATATCAAAACATTTTCACCCAGGTTCAGGTCCAAGGACCACCTGAAATGGGCGTCGAAGGATACGACGGCGCTGCAATCGAACGCGGCAAAGGGGCAAGGTTTTCGAAACTCGCCGGTCTCTTTGGGAACGCACAGTTGGGGCCGATCTATCTGGGTTCCTTCGGGGTGATCTCATTGGCGACTGGTCTGATCTGGTTCGTCATGGTCGGGCTGTCCTTCTGGGCGCAGGCCGATTACAACCCGGCGATCTTCCTGCGCGATCTGTTCTGGCTGTCGCTTGATCCGCCTTCACCAGGTTACGGTCTGGGCATGCCCCCCATGGATGACGGCGGTTACTTTATGATCGCGTCCTTCTTCTTGTTGATCTCTGTGATCACATGGTGGGTGCGGACATACCTGCGGGCCGAGGCGCTGGGCATGGGCAAACATGTGGCATGGGCTTTCGCCTCTGCGATCTGGTTGTTCCTTGTCCTGGGTCTGTTCCGGCCGATCCTGATGGGCGACTGGTCCGAGATGGTGCCTTACGGCGTCTTTAGCCACCTGGACTGGACGAACCTGTTTTCGATCACATATGGCAACCTGTTCTACAATCCGTTCCATGCTTTGAGCATTGCGTTCCTTTATGGCTCTGCTCTGCTCTTTGCGATGCACGGTGCGACGATCCTTGCGGTTAGCCGCTTCGGTGGTGAGCGTGAGATTGAACAGATCGTTGATCGCGGTACCGCGACAGAACGTGCCGCCCTTTTCTGGCGCTGGACCATGGGCTTTAACGCCACGATGGAAGGTATCCACCGCTGGGCCTGGTGGTTTGCAGTTCTGACAACGCTGACTGGCGGTATCGGAATTCTGTTGACCGGAACGGTTGTGGACAACTGGTTTGTTTGGGCACAGCAGCATGGCTATGCACCGCTGAACTAAGGAGAGAGATGATGAAAAACGAAAACATCCTCGACATGAGCGAAAAGAGCAGGCTGATGGCTGACATCACACTCTTGATGCTGAAAGGGGCCGGTTATGCCGCCGTCTTTGTCCTGGCGATTTGGTTCGTGATTGCCGCAATGGCCTTTATCGGGCGCATCCTGCCAGAGGAAAGCCGCGATACGCCGGATCCGATCAATCGGTCGTCCCTGGTGATCGAGGCGCAAGAGACCGTCACGGTCTGACTGAGATTGAAACAGGCGGCGCGCGACGCACCGCCTGTTTCATACGCCATCGGGCTACCCTCCCTGGCTGGCCCGATATTGGGGGTAACACCCCAGTTCCCTTCCTGTTGGCTACAGGAGAACTAGCGTCGCAATTGGGGCTTCCCCTTTTGCGGCGCTTTTTTATTACCACAAAGGTGCCGAAATGACCAATCGCCCCGACACGCCGTTCCTGGATAGCATTGCGGGCCCTGCTGATATCCGACGTATGAATGACACGGCGATTGCAAATTTGGCCGATGATGTGCGCGCCGAGGTCATCTCTGCCGTGTCAGAAACCGGCGGGCATTTGGGGTCTTCGCTGGGTGTGGTCGAGCTGACAACAGCGATCCATGCCGTGTTCGACACACCACGCGACAAGCTGATTTTTGATGTGGGCCACCAATGCTATCCGCATAAGGTGCTGACCGGACGGCGCGACCGGATCAGGACGCTGCGCCAAGAGGGCGGTCTGTCAGGTTTTACGAAGCGGGCCGAAAGCGATTATGATCCTTTTGGTGCTGCGCATTCCAGCACGTCAATCTCCGCCGCTTTGGGTTTCACTGTGGGCCGCGATATGGGGATGCCGACGGGCGATGCGATTGCGGTGATTGGCGATGGGTCGATCAGCGCAGGCATGGCTTATGAGGCGCTGAACAATGCGGGTGCCGAAGGCCGCCGTTTGTTTGTAATTTTGAATGATAATGAAATGTCGATTGCGCCTCCAGTGGGCGCGATGTCTAAGTATCTGTCAGGTCTTTATGCCTCCCCCATGGGCGAGTTGCACAAGATGGCCGAAGGATTTGAGGCCGCTTTGCCCGGCCCGTTGCGGGACCACGCGCGCCGGGCGCGCAATCTGGTCACTGGCATGCAAACGGGTGGATCAGGGACGCTGTTCGAAGAGCTTGGGTTCTCTTACATCGGCCCGATTGATGGCCATGATATGAGCCAGCTTTTGCCGGTGCTGCGTGCCGCCAGAACCCGTGCAACCGGCCCTGTCCTGATCCATGTCTGCACGACCAAGGGCAAAGGCTATGCCCCCGCGGAAGAGAGTGCCGATTGCGGGCATGGTGTGTCGAAATTCGATGTGGCGACCGGCGCGCAGGCCAAATCCAAACCCAACGCGCCCAGCTATACCAAGGTCTTTGGCTCTGCGCTGACGACCGAGGCGCAGATGGACCCGAGTATCGTGGCGGTGACCGCCGCGATGCCCTCTGGCACCGGCGTTGATATCATGGGTGCGCGGTTCAAGGACCGTGTGTTCGATGTGGGGATTGCCGAACAGCATGGCGTCACCTTTGCGGCCGGGATGGCGGCGAGCGGGTTGAAGCCATTCTGCGCGATCTATTCGACCTTCCTGCAACGCGGTTACGATCAGGTGGTCCATGATGTGGCCTTACAAAACCTACCCGTCCGCTTCGCGATTGACCGCGCCGGGCTGGTGGGGGCCGATGGGCCGACCCATGCAGGGGCCTTTGATATCGGGTATATGTCGGCTTTGCCCAACATGGTTGTGATGGCCGCGGGGGACGAGCTGGAACTGATGCATATGGTGCGCACGGCTGCGGCCTATGACGACGGGCCCATTGCCTTCCGTTATCCGCGCGGCGAGGGCGTGGGAGTTGAACTGCCCGAACGCGGCAACCTGATCGAGATCGGCAAAGGCCGCATTGTGCAGGAAGGGTCTGACGTGGCGATCCTGTCCTTTGGGGCGCATCTGGGCGAATGCCAGAAAGCCTCCGAAAAACTGGCGGCACAAGGCGTGTCCACCACGATTGCAGATGCGCGCTTTGCCAAACCACTGGACCGTGCGCTGGTCCGGCAATTGCTGCGCGACCACAAGGCGCTGATCACGGTCGAGCAAGGGTCGCGCGGCGGCTTTGGTGCGATGGTGCTGCATGATCTGGCTAATGACGGGCTGCTGGACGGGCGCTGCCAAGTGCGGACGATGATGCTGCCGGACCGGTACATTGATCAAGCTTCACCCGATGCGATGTACGCAGATGCAGGGCTGACAGCGGTGGATATTGCCGCGACAGCGATGCAGGCAGCGGGGATTGAGGTGAAGCGGGTCGAGGTTGGGGTTTAGGACTTTTGTACCACGTTATCTGTACAATTCAGTCAAGAAATCGCTCGGCGCAATCCAATAGACAGCCGGAGTTGGTGCATCCCTACTGATGCCACCCTCGGGCAGTCCCTTTACATTCGCTTGCGCCATTCCAACGTCGCGAAGCCAAGACAGGATGTTAGTTATTGTGCCAATCTCTGACGGATCTTCCGTGATCGTTACTGTCAGACCGGTCAATGCGTAATTGACACCGAAGGTGGTCGCTATATTGGTCGGATCGACGATCCCTAAACTAGTTGGATCATCAATGTTCTCGAACGTCACCATCGTCGGATAATACTCTGGCGGCAGTTCACCAGACCCACGGTGACGTTCAATCGACCTTGCCCATTGTCGGAATTCACCATCGCGCTGGTAGGTGAATTGTGGGAAGGCGCGCAGGGCCAGTTGGTCTTGCCCATCTAGCAGCACGAACAGATAGCGGCCCGGTGTGACTTCCAACGCCACGGCTTCACCTCGGAGGCTGGATTGCACGCCGCGCGCTTCGATGGGCATCCAGAAGCTGTCGGACTGGATTTTGGTGACTTCTGTCACGCTGGAAGCCGACACCTCGCCATCCGGAGTTTGTACCGTCACCGTCAGCTTTTGCCGCCAAGTGTAAGTGTTGTTGCATGCGGTGAGCAGTAGGACGGATAGGATCAGAAGGGTGCGTGTGAACATGGGATAAGCATGTTGGTTTTGAGGCGTGCAATCAATGGGAGAGTTGGGGCCCTGACCTATAGCGCATCTGTCTGAAAAAGCCACACCTTCAACCCGCCATGTGGGATAGCTGGACCCTTTGGTTTGAATGGTAACCCCGTGGCTTTCGCCAACCCCGCTTCGCTGGTCACGATCCCGACCCGCCAGCCTGCGCATTCGCGTCGGATCGCCTCGCCAAGCCCGGCGTAGACCCCATAGAGCATTTTCTGGTTGCCGATCCGTCCGCCGTAGGGCGGGTTGCAGATGATCAGGCCGGGTGGGCCTTCGGGGCGTTTGATGTCGGTGGCGTAGAGGTTCCGGAAGGTGATGTGATCTGCGACGCCCGCCCGTGCGGCATTGGCGGTGGCCATGCGCACCGCCCCTGCATCGCGGTCGCTGCCGTAGAAATGTTGCGCGGGGCGGTGGATATGATCCACCTTACGCATCTTTTCCCATCTGCCCGCATCAAAGGTTGCAAGCTGTTCAAAGGCAAAGCTGCGGCTGCGGCCGGGGTTGAGCCCCATCGCAACCTCGGCCGCTTCTATCAGGAAGGTGCCGGAGCCGCACATCGGGTCGATCACCGGCTCAACCCCATCGTAGCCGCATTCCCGCAGCATCAGCGCGGCCAGCGTTTCGCGCATAGGCGCTTTGCCCACCGCCTCTTTATGCCCGCGCTTGTGCAGGCTTTCGCCAGATGTATCGACGCTGATCGTGACCCGGTTATCGTCAATCCGTACCTTCACAGCGACGGGCGCATCGGCGCTGATTGTCATGCCGTGGCTTTCCTTCAAAGCCGTCTCTATCCGCTGCGTCGCGGCACCTGCGTGATAAATCTTTGATTTCTTTGATGTGCTGACCTCGACCCGCAAAGGGACATCGGCGCGCAGGATATCGCCCCAGGGAAATTTGCGCGCCCGTTTATCCAGTTGCGCCAGATGAAAGGCCATGAAGCTGCCCACCCGCGCCAGCACACGGGTTGCCCCGCGCATCACCAGATTGGCGCGCCAGACGTCGTCCCATGTGCCAGTGGTCGTGATCCCGCCGGGGGTGATTTTCGCGTCAGTGAAACCATTGGCCTGCGCCTCTGCCAGCAGGGGCTGTTCCAGTCCCGGTGTGGCCACAAGGAAAATTTCAAATGTCGCGCTCATCGCCACTGCATAGGGGTGTTTGCGGGGCAGATGCAAATGCCGGGGCGCTAAAAGTTGGATTCAATCCCAAAGAGCACCTGCACGGCCGCGGTGGTCTGCTCTTCTGCCGTCGATTCGGTGCGCGTGGCAGAGACGGACATGCTGGGCGAGAAACCAAAATATGTGAGCTCTTCAAAGATCACGCTGGCCTGTGCCGTGACAAAGCGGTCGTCCCTGCCGTCCAATGTGGTCGTGAACTCCTCGTACGTCCGGTAGCCAATTTCGAGTGAGGTGGACAAACGGGTGTTCAGGATCGGCTGGGCCAGCCCGTAATCAATGCCTGCGCGATATTCGATATAGGAATTTTCAAACCCCGCATCGCTGTCGCGCCAGGCCAGGCTGAGGCGCAGGCTGTCGTCGCTTTGCAGCAACCGATTGTAGGACCCGATGACATCATAGGTCTGCGAATCGACGAGGCCATCAACCAGCGCCTTCTGATCCCGGACAGAGGCACGGATGTTGAATGCATTGCGTTCGTCCAGCGGGATCAGCTGTTGCAGGATGATATCGCGGTAGTTCACCAGCCGTGTGTCGCCTTCGTAGTAGGTGCCATAGGTCAGGCCAAGACTAACGGGGCCAAGCGGGCTGAGATTAAATTGCGCCCGCGTGATCCCAAGTTCGGCCACCAGCGTTGCGAAGTCACGCCCTTCAACATCGCGCACTTCTTCGGTGGGTGAGGATGCGAGCAGGTCTTTGGCGTCTTGTGACAGGCTAAAGGTCTCACCAGACAGCCTGCCTGTGAGTGAGGTGCGCTGCCGGGGGCTTTCGGAGAGTTGATAGTTCAGGCGCGCGCTACCTGCATATCGAATCCCCGATAGCGCACGCTTATCTTCGTCAAGCAAGAGTTCACCATTCTCACCCAAAAGCTCAGCAAGCAAAGGGTCTAACCCGTCAAAAATCAAAACTCCGCCCGTTGATCCATTATTGATGTTATCCGATGGCGCAATGGACGCAGTGAATTGCAGCGCCAGCGGATTGGCATTGATGGTGGCCACATATTCGCGTGCAATTGCTTCGAGCTCTTTTTCGGTCTGTGCATGGTTCACCGCGCGCCGCAGCCAGAACTCGGCCCGCATATAGTGGCCCAAGGCAAAGCGTTTGCTGGCCACAAGCCGGGCTGCTTGTAGTTTTGATGGGTCATCGGGTGCTGCGTTGTAGGCACGGGCGGCTGTTGTGGCTGATTGCCTATCATCCCCTAGATCGGCCTGAGCCAATGCCAAGATGAAAAGGCTGGCAAAGTCATTGGGCACTTCAGCTAGATTGGCTTGCGCCAAGTTTGCTGCCTGCGCAGGCTGGCCTGTGACCAGCGCGTTTTCCGCGGCCGCCAGCCGCTGTCCGATGCTGTCTTGCGCCCACACGGATGTCGCAACGCCCCAAAAAACAAGGGCGCAAAGCAGACGGGTAAGGCGCAGTGATATCATCGTGAAACAACACTCATTTGGCGCGGAGCAATACAAAGATGATCGGCGGACGCAAGTCAGCCTTCGGCGGATTGCCGCTTTCTTCGAATGCAAGATAAAAATAAATTTACAAACAACGCCTTACCGCTAGGACTCTTTCTTGGGGGTAAGGAGAGTATGAAATGAAGAAGACGATTTTGATTGTCGCCGCGATGAGCCTGTCGGCATGTATGGGCGGCGGTGGCGATGATGTAGAAGTCTCGCTGGGGTCCGATTTCGGGACTTTGCTGAATAACACGCGCACAGCATCAGACCTTAATTTGGATTCGCGTCTGACAAGTGCTGCGCAAACGCATGCGACGGACATGTTTACCCGGGATTACGATTCGATTGTGGTGATGGGTGAAACTGTCATCGATCCGGCTGACGGTTTGGAACGTGACAAAGACATCGGCGATCTGGTGACCGAAGCAGGTTACAGTTGGATGACGATCAAAGAACTGATCGCAAAAGGCGAATTTACCAACAGCGAAGCTTTGGCGGTTTGGAACGGTGAAACCTGTTCTGGCGGCGTGCGGTGTTACGATGACGCGGCTTATGAAGACTTCGGCATCGCGAAGGCCGGGTCTGGCTCCGATCAGCGTTGGGTCTTAATTCTCGCGACCGAGAACCCGTAGCGATAGGCCGCACTATGGCGGTGATGCACCCCGCGTCGGGTGCATCATGCATCGTAGACCCATCCGACTGTCAGCAACATCCTGCGCGTGACGGCGTAAAACCGTCATGATTTTGCCCATACGTGGCCCCAACAGGGTTGCATATAGCTGTCCAACAAAGCCTCGTCTAACTCCGGAACACCAATAGGAGTCATCACATGAAAAACGTTCTTTGCATCGGTATCGTTTGTTTGACTGCTGCTTGCGGTGGTTCAGGTGGCTCTGTGTCGAATGGCACACCACCCGTCCCGATTGAGGATTTGCCGGATGTTGCTGTGTCGGATGCACCCAGTGCCACCTTTGCTGGCATGTTGAACGGTGTCCGCAGTAGTGCCGGGGTTGGCAGTGTCTCATATGACCAGCGGTTGGGCGCCGCTGCCCGACGACATGCCAATGACATGCATGCCAATGATTTCCTCAGCCACACGGGCAGTGATGGGTCCGACCTCGGCGATCGGCTGCGCGAAGTGGGCTATGCCTATAGCTGGGCCGGTGAAAACATCGCGCAGGGTCAGCAAGATGAGGCCGCGGTGCTGGCAGCTTGGCAATCATCCACAACTGGCCACCGTGAAAACAACGAACGGGCGCGTGCTGAACATTTTGGCTTGGCCAAGGCGGGTGATGGGGGCAACCGCTATTGGGTTCTGGTCCTCGCCGATCCGCTTTAATCGCACTCTCCGGCGATCACGCGCGACGGTGCCGCCTCTGGTTTGGGTTTCGGCTTTGCGATCCCCTCCAGCGCTTTCAGGGGTTTTCTGACCGCTTCGGTCAATCCCGGTCGGGTGGGGGCGGCCATTTGTTTGCTGACCTCCACCATCAAAACACCGCCTGCCACGATCATGGGCACGTTGTGCCCGACCTTTTCCAGGAAGCCTGCCGATTTGCGCCAGATTTTGCGTGCTGATGGCGGTTGATAAAGCGCAGACATCGTGCGTTCCGTGACAAATTGATGGCGGCGCAACTGCGCCTCCAACTGGCCCAGTGAATAGGGCCGCCCATAGCCAAAGGGCGTGGCGTCCGACCGCGACCAAAGCCCGGCCCGGTTTGGCACGATAAAGACAGCCCGTCCGCCCGGCCCCAGCACGCGCCATGCCTCATCCAGCAGCATTGATGGCTGTTCCGTCGTCTCGAGCCCATGCAGCATGACCAGCTTGTCAACATGCCCTGTTTCAATCGGCCAAAGGGTATCTTCACAAAGCACGCTGACGTTTTTGCCATCTGCAGGCCAAGGCATCACCCCTTGCGGTCCTGGCATCAGCCCGATCACCCGGCGCGCGTCTTTCAGAAACGGGCGCAGCAGCGGCAGTGCAAATCCAAAGCCCACCACCATCTGTCCCTTGGCCTCAGGCCACATAGTGCAAAGCTCATCCCGGATCACCTTTTGCGCGGCCCGCCCCAAGGCGCTGCGGTAGTAGAAGTTTCGCAGATCAAGGACGTCGAGGTGCATTGCGGTTTGTGGCCCTTTCGGCAAAGCTGTGCATGTAGCATATCAATTGAAAAGGGCATTGCCATGACAAAGACATCACCGGTGGAATTGGTCGTGGTGCCCTGTTTGGCCGATAATTATGCCTTTCTGATCCACAATAGCGAGACAGGCGAAACGGCCCTCGTCGACGCGCCCGAAGCAGCCCCCATTCTGGCCGCACTGGATGCGCGCGGCTGGTCCCTGAACGATATCCTGATCACCCATCACCATGATGATCACATCGGTGCTGTTGCCGCATTGCGGGCAGGCGCACGCGTGATCGGTGCTGCGGCTGATGCTCACCGGTTGCCTGAACTGGATCTTGCCGTCACGGAAGGGGATCAGATTACTGTTTGTGGGCAGCAGGTGGATATCTTTGATGTCTCCGGCCATACGATCGGCCATATCGCCTTTCACATGCCGGATGCGCAGCTGGTCTTTACAGCTGATAGCCTGATGGCGCTGGGTTGTGGGCGCTTGTTTGAGGGAACACCTGCGCAGATGTGGGACAGCATGCAAAAGCTGCGCGCGCTGCCGGATGATACGCTCATTTGCTCTGGTCATGAGTATACGACGACCAACGCGCGTTTCGCCGCATCCCTTGACCCGGATAATCTGGACCTTATCTCTCGTATTGAGCGGATCGAGGCGGCGCGCGCGGCCAATCAACCCACGGTCCCGTCAACGCTGATCGAAGAGAAGCGCACAAACCCGTTTTTGCGCGCTGATGTTCCCGAATTTCAAGCCGCCCTTGGTATGGCCGACGCATCCCCGGTGGAGGTGTTCACCTATGCACGGGCGCAAAAAGACAAGTTTTGACCACAATGCTGTGAGAGCGTGGTGAAAAGCCGATCAAAAACTTAGCATCACGTGTTTTGTGATGCGAAATGCGAAAAAAGTCCTTGAAGGTTGGCAAATAAAACCAAACCTTAAGGGGTAGAGGCCACGGTTGGGTCACGCCAGCCCCCGATATGAAGGAGCACAAGACGTGCCATCATTTTCGACAACACTTGAGCAGTCCATTCACGGTGCCCTGGCGCTGGCCAATGAACGCAAACATGAACTTGCTACGCTTGAACACCTGCTGCTGGCGCTGATTGATGAACCTGACGCGGCCCGCGTAATGCGGGCATGCTCGGTCAACCTGGATGAGTTGCGCAAGGATCTGGAAGGGTTCATTGAAGACGATCTTTCGACACTGATCACGGATGTCGAGGGTTCCGAGGCCGTGCCGACAGCCGCCTTCCAACGCGTCATTCAGCGTGCTGCAATCCACGTGCAGTCATCTGGCCGCAGCGAAGTGACCGGCGCCAACGTGCTGGTCGCCATCTTTGCAGAACGCGAAAGCAACGCGGCCTACTTCCTGCAAGAACAGGATATGACGCGCTATGACGCGGTGAATTTCATCGCCCATGGTGTTGCAAAAGACCCCGCTTTTGGCGAGGCGCGCCCAGTTACCGGTTCGACTGAAGAGGGTGAAACCATTGCCCCCGGTGAAGGTGAAGAAAAAGAAAGCGCATTGGCCAAATACTGCGTTGACCTGAACGCCAAGGCGACCAAAGGCGATGTCGATCCATTGATAGGTCGCGGCCATGAGGTGGAACGCTGCATTCAGGTGCTCTGCCGCCGCCGCAAGAACAACCCGCTTTTGGTGGGTGATCCTGGCGTGGGCAAGACGGCGATTGCGGAAGGTCTGGCCTTTAAGATCGTGAACGGTGAAACGCCAGAGGTGCTGTCGAAGGCCACAATCTATTCGCTCGATATGGGCGCGTTGCTGGCTGGTACCCGCTACCGCGGCGATTTCGAAGAACGCCTGAAGGCTGTCATGACCGAGATGGAAGATCACCCTGATGCGGTGCTGTTCATCGACGAAATCCATACCGTGATCGGTGCAGGTGCGACTTCTGGTGGCGCGATGGATGCCTCCAACCTGCTGAAACCTGCGCTGCAGGGCGGCAAGCTGCGTTGCATGGGGTCAACCACCTACAAGGAATTCCGCCAGCACTTTGAAAAGGACCGCGCGCTGTCGCGTCGGTTCCAGAAGATTGACGTGACAGAACCTTCGGTCCCTGACGCGATCAAGATTTTGCAAGGTCTGAAGCCTTACTTTGAGGATCACCACAGCATCAAATACACGGCTGACGCCATCAAAACGGCGGTGGAACTGTCTGCGCGTTACATCAACGACCGCAAGCTGCCGGATAAGGCGATTGACGTGATTGATGAGGCGGGTGCAGCCCAGCATCTTGTCGCTGAAAGCAAGCGGCGTAAGACGATTGGTGCGAAAGAGATCGAGAATGTCGTGGCGAAGATTGCGCGCATTCCACCTAAGAACGTGTCGAAGGATGACGCCGAGGTTCTGAAGGATCTTGAGAAGTCACTCAAGCGCGTGGTCTTTGGGCAGGATGCGGCGATCGAAGCACTGTCATCTGCGATCAAACTGGCGCGGGCCGGTCTGCGCGAACCTGAAAAGCCAATTGGTAACTACCTCTTCGCGGGTCCAACCGGTGTGGGTAAAACTGAGGTCGCGAAACAACTGGCGGATACGCTGGGTGTGGAGCTGATGCGCTTTGACATGTCCGAGTACATGGAAAAACACGCGGTCTCCCGTTTGATTGGTGCCCCTCCCGGCTATGTCGGCTTTGATCAGGGTGGCATGCTGACCGATGGTGTGGATCAGAACCCGCATTGTGTGCTGCTGCTGGATGAGATGGAGAAGGCGCATCCTGACGTCTACAATATCCTGTTGCAGGTCATGGACCACGGCAAGCTGACCGATCACAACGGGCGTACCACCGATTTCCGCAATGTGATCATCATCATGACGTCAAACGCCGGTGCGGCTGAAATGTCGAAAAACGCGCTGGGCTTTGGTCGCGAAAGCCGTGAGGGCGAAGATACCGCTGCGATTGAACGGACGTTCACGCCGGAATTCCGCAACCGTCTGGATGCGGTGATCAGCTTTGGCGCGCTGCCGAAACCTGTGATCATGCAGGTGGTTGAAAAGTTTGTGCTGCAATTGGAAGCGCAGCTGATTGACCGCAATGTGCATATCGAACTGACACCTGCCGCGGCTGAATGGTTGGCCGACAAAGGCTATGATGAAAAGATGGGTGCACGTCCCTTGGGACGTGTCATTCAGGAACACATCAAAAAGCCGCTGGCCGAAGAGCTGCTGTTTGGCAAGCTGGTGAAAGGCGGGATCGTCAAGGTTGGTGTCAAGAAAGGCGCGCTTGATCTGCGCTATGAAGCACCTGCGCAGGGCCGGATTGCCGGGGGTGGCGACAAGCCACCGTTGTTGACCGCCGACTAGGCAATGACAGACCAACAGAAAAACCCGCCGCTTGGATCAAGCGGCGGGTTTTTTCATTGAGACGTTCGAAATGGCCGTCACATCCCCCAAGTTAAAAGCACAAGGCTGAGCACCATACCCGGGACGATGATTTTCATCGGCCAGACCAGTGCAGGCACGCCGAACGTGAAAATCGCCAAGATCCAAAGCGTCAACACCGCGAGGATGGTCCAAACGATCTTGGCCTCCATGCCGAGCGGAAAGAAGTAGTCGCGCCAGGAGATGGCCGTTGCTTTTGCAGCATTCAGGGCGGAACGAGCGGGGGTTTGATCGATCAATGACATGTCGCATTCCTTATGTTTCCTCAGAAATAGGGTGCAGGTGTCGCTTGCGCAGGGGGCGGATTGCCGCACCTGCAACATGACCCTATTTGCCACGCCGCAGTCTGGGCACGGCGTAGGGGACTGCCTCTTGATATGCCGCAAAACGATTACCATAGCGTTTCGCGAAGCGGCGCTCTTTCAATCGCGGGGCCAGCAGGCAATAGGCGGTCAGGGTGATTGCCAGCATCAGTTGGTCGGGCGTCCAGACCGGGACAGTCCACAGTGTCAGCGCAAACGCTACATAGATCGGTTGCCGGATTAGCCGGAACAAACCAGTGGTCGGCATATCGGGGAAGACGGGTTTGATGTTTTGCGCCAGTGACATCCAACCCAACGCGCCTGATTGTACCTCGGCCCCGGCATCATAGCTGGCTTTGATCAGCAGCGCCCAGGACACAGCATAAAGCCCACAAATGATGGTAAACGTGGCACCCTCTGCCCGCCACCAAACCACCCCGCTCGGTGTCCAAAGCGCAAAGAGCAGCAGCAGTTGGACAGAAGCAATAATAGCGTAGGTTGTTGTCGACAGCGTTGCCCCATGCCCGCCCGGCGCAAGCCTGCCCAAAACCCGTGATCCACGCGGCGTGAGTAAGACGGAGTGCATCAGTGGAAATTGCAGGATCAGAACGGCGTTCGCGATATAGCACCAGGGTGCTGCGAGCCGCCCCATGCTTTCGCTCATCCCAAAGAACATGGCGGCGATCATGGCCAGCACAGCAACAGCAAAGATCAGATGGCAAAAGATGCCATAGGCAAAGGCAATCAAAATGCGCCGCCGCCCCGGTGGAGGCCTCAGCGTGCCCATGGCCAAGTTGAAAAGGCGCATGAAAGGGGAAGGGGCTTTGCGATCCATGCAAGCGAAGTAGGGCGCATTTTGCCAGTGGCGATAGCGGTGTTCCATTCGTCGCAGGTTGCCTTGCCCCTTTGGCCCGCTATCTGAACCAACATGCCGAAAACATCCGATCTTTCGCCCGCGCATATCAGTGACATCATTCAGATGGCCCTGTCTGATCATGTTAGCTTTACCGATATTCGCCGTGAATATGGGATCGCGGAAAAAGACGTGAAAGCCTTGATGCGCGCCAATCTGAAAACCGGCAGTTACCGCGCCTGGCGCAAGCGTGTGCGCGATTTTGGCGACCGGCGGGAAACTTACAAATGACTCGTGATCGTGACCTGCCGCGCGCGCTGGCGGTCCCCTCGGGCCGGATGTCCCGGTTCACCCGATTGGGTGCGATGACAGCAGGGGTCGCTGGCAATATGGCTGTGAATGGTCTGGGTCAGTTGGCGCAGGGGCGCAGGCCCGCGATGCGTGATCTGCTGATGACCCCGCAAAACATCACCCGGGTGACCGAAAAACTGGCACAGATGCGCGGGGCCGCAATGAAAATCGGGCAGTTGATGTCGATGGACACGGGTGAGTTTCTGCCGCCCGAACTGGCGCAGATCATGGCGCGGTTGCGGGATGATGCCCATATCATGCCGCCCGCGCAGCTAAAGAAAGTGCTCAACGCCAATTGGCCGGATGGCTGGTTGGGCCAGTTTGCCAAATTTGATGTGCGGCCCGTTGCGGCAGCCTCTATCGGGCAAGTGCATCGCGCGCGCCTGAAGGATGGAACCGATCTGGCGATCAAGGTGCAATATCCCGGTGTCGCGCAAAGCATTGATAGCGATGTGGCGAATGTGGGCGCCTTGCTGCGTATATCTGGGCTGCTGCCCAAAGGGTTTGAACTGGCCCCCTATCTGGAAGAGGCGCGCAAACAGCTGCATCTGGAAACCGACTACCTGCACGAAGGCGAAAACCTCGCGCGGTTTGGGCAGTTATTGGCGGATGCCCCAGCCTTTACCGTGCCCCGTCATTTCCCGGATTGGAGCACGCGTGAAGTGCTTGCCATGTCCTATGTTGAAGGTGCGCCGATCGAGACCGCTTTTGCGCAACCTAAACCAGAGCGGGACCGCATTGCTGATGCGCTGATTGGCCTGACTTTGCGCGAGTTGTTTGATGACGGCATCATGCAGACCGACCCGAATTTTGCCAACTACCGCTATGATGCGGTCACGGGTCAGATCATCCTTTTGGATTTCGGTGCGACCCGTGTGCTTGATCCAGATATCGTGGATCAATACCGTCGTTTGCTGGCGGCTGGGTTGGCAGATGATCAAAAGATGATGGGCGCGATTGCGCAAGAAATTGGCTTTATCGCCGCCGACACCGCTGACCGGCATCGCGCGGCAATCATGGACATGATGGGCATGGCCTTTGATGCGCTGCGGGGTGATGGCCCCTTTGATTTCACAGATAAGGCGCTGCCGCGTGCGATGCAGAATGCCGGCACGGCATTGGCAGAGGATGGGTTTATCCCGCCGCCCCTGCCGATTGATGTGCTGCTGTTGCAACGCAAGTTCGGCGGCATGTTCCTGTTGGCCAGCCAGCTGGGTGCGCAGGTTGATTTGCGCGGCTACCTGCAACGCTACGTCGGTTAGCGTTCGGTCAGTTTCAATTCGATCCGGCGGTTCTGGGCGCGTGCCTCTGCTGTGTCCAGCGGGTTGATCGGTTGGAATTCACCAAAGCCGTTGGCCGCTAATCTGCGTGGGTCGATCCCTAGATCTTCGGACATGAAGCGTACCACGGATAGGGCGCGCGCCTGGCTGAGTTCCCAGTTATCGGCAAAGCGGCTGCCGCCGCCCACAGGGATGTTATCGGTATGCCCGTCAACGCGGATCACCCAGTCGATCCCGGCGGGAATATCATCGGCGATGCCGCGCAGGATATCGGCGATATTGGCGATTTCCACTTCACCTGCTGGCGCCAAAGTGGCGCTGCCGGGTTCGAATAGGACCTCGGAGTTAAAGATGAAACGGTCGCCTTCAATCCGGATACGATCTTGGCCTTCCAGAATTTCGCGTAACTCTCCAAAGAAGGTGGATTTGAAACGGGACAGGTCTTCGGCTTCGGCTGCCAGACGCTCTGCCTCTTCTTCCAGACGGGCGGCTTCGGCCTCTAGCCGGATGCGTTCTGCCTCTTCCAGCGCACGGCGCTGGCGTTCTTCTGATACCACACGGGCTAAGGCGGTGTTCAACTGCGCGCCCAAGGTTTCGATCTGCACCTGCGCTTCGCGGTCAGCCTCTTCTGCGAGGTTCAGCAAGGATTGCAGATTGCCCACCTGTGTGCGCAATTCGGTGATCTGTTCATTCAGCAAGGTCACTTGTCGCTGGCTTTCGGCGGATAGGGCCTCTTCTTCTGCAAGCTGTTCATTTGCGAGGGCAAGTAAGGTTGCTTGTCTCTCAGCTTCACTCTCTTGATCACCCAGATTGCCTTGGATTTGTGCCAACTGGTTTTCCAAAGTTTGGTTTTCTTCTTCCAGCGTGCCGCGTAGCGCATCCAACTCGGCCTGGGCTGCACGGGCTGCTGCCAGCAAGGTTAGTGTCTCCTCGGCCTCTTGCCGTTGACGTTCAAGGTTCAGCGTCATCGCCGTCAGTTCTGTATCCGCATTGGCCAGCCGTTCGCGCAGGGCCTCTGCTGCTGCAGCACTGGTGATTTGATCGGCCTCTAGTGCAGTGAGCCGCGCTGTTTGTGTTTCGTTTTCGGTTTCCAGATCCGCCACCAAAGCCTCTAACGCTTCGCGTCTGGCGGCGGCCAGTCTAGCGGCCTCTGCACCGGCGTCGATCTCGGTTCTGGCCTGTGCCAAGGCAAGGTTCAGCGCCTCTTGCTCTGTCAGCAGCCGTTCTGTTTCGGCCTCTAACCCGGCGATATTGGCCAGCGCTTCGCTGCGCTCGGTCAATAGCCCCGCAACTTGCGCTTCAAACTGGGTGATTTCGCTTTGGGCCTGCGCGAGCGCCTGATCCTGGGCGTCACGTTCGGCGATCAGCGCGGCAATACGCCCGGCCTGGCGCGCCGCCTCTGCATTGGCGTCTTCGAGGTCAGAGGTCAGTGCGGCGGTCGTATCCCGCTCAATCCCCAATGTGGCCGTCAGGGCGGCGACTTCATCACTCAAAGCGTCAAGTTCGCTTTCTTGCCCGGTGATCTGTTGGCGCAGCACAAATTGAATGACCATAAAGATGGTCAAAACGAACATCAGCACCAGCAAGAGGCCGGTCATCGCATCCACGAAACCGGGCCAGATGGCGTTTTGAAAGCGGTTCGATGATCTGCGGCTCAGCGCCATGGATCAACCTCTGCCTTTGATCGCGTTTGTCAGGTTGGCCAGTTCGCCTCGCAGATCAGCGATGCTTTCTTGGCGACCCGCTGACATTTCTTCCAGAATGCGCAGCAGCTGTACGTCAATGGACCGTAGGCGCATGCGGCTTTCCGCGTCGATCCCGTCCATGCCGTTTTCATCCATCTTCTGGATCAGCGCCTCTTGGCCCAGCGCCACGCGTTCGAGGATTTCTGTGTTGTCATTGGTGGCGGATGCCTGCGCCAGTCTTTCAATGGCCGTCGCCAGTGATGCAAAGCGTCTGTCGTTTTCCTCGCGGTCGGCGTCAGATTGCCCCATCTGCATTTGGATGGTGTCCATCAGCTCGCCCAGCTGTTCAACAAATGGGCCCATCGCGCTCAGGTCTGCGCCGCCCGTGCCATCCTCGCCATCGATGCCGACGCGGGTGATGGTCGATAGCCATTCTTCCAGCTCTCGGTAGAAACGGTTTTGGCCGTGTCCTGCAAAAAGTTCCAGCAGGCCGACGATCAAGGACCCCGCAAGACCAAGCAGTGAGCTGGAAAACGCAGTGCCCATGCCGCCCAACTGCGCCTCTAGCCCCGATTGCAGGCGCGCGAAAATGTCAGCACCGCTTTCACCCTCGCCCGGGTTCAGCGACCGGATGGTTTCAACCAAGGCAGGGACGGTCGTCGCTAGACCATAGAACGTGCCCAAAAGCCCAAGAAAGATCAGGACATTGCCGATATAGCGGGTGATCTCGCGGTCTTCGTCAATCCGCTGCGCGACCGAATCCAAAATGGACCGCCCAGAGCTGGAGGACACCTGCGTGCGCGCACCCCGTGACCGCAATAGCGTGGCAAGTGGCGCAAGCAGTGATGGTGCAGCACTATAGGAATGCCCGCCCGCATCTTGCGCGAAGCGTTCGATCCAGCGGACAGAGTTCATCAACAGGAACACTTGGTTAAAGCAGGACAGTACGCCCAGCACGAATACCCCGAAGATCACACCGTTGAGGTAGATGTTCGATTGGAAGATCGCGGTGATCTGTTCCAGCCCAAGATAAAAGCCAGCACCGACCAAACCCAGCACGGTCAGCATGAACAGAAGCTGGCGAATGGGTTGAGAAAACTGCGGTTGTGTTTTGGGTGCCCGTTTATCCGACAAGGGAGGGGGTCCTCATATTGTGTGACTGCTGCGCTCGCATAACACCATATGGGTGAAATTGCGCAAACCCAAACAAATTCGGGCTATGGTTATGTTGCTGTCAAAGCACGCACACGGGTGACCAGCCAGTCCATATCTGCGTCTTTGATCCCAAGTTCGGTCAAATGTGCCGCCGTATTGAACAGATATTCGGTATTTGGCCCGCGCCCGCCTATCGCGCGCGCGATGATCTGCGCCTGTTTTTCAAGGTCAAACTGGCAGTATTGCCGGTGATCGCGGTTGATGATGTAGGCCAGTGCTGGGATCTTTTCGCCCTCGTCACTGACCAGTTCGACCGTGTCTTCGTAGTAGGCCGATGAGATGAGTTCGCGCGCGCGCAGTTCTTCATGTACTCGGTCTGCTTCCTCATCAGCCACCTGGAATGCCACGCCGGTGCATTGCCTACCCGATTGCGCATCAAGCGCCAGAACCAGGCCGGGGTCCTCTTCTGATCCACGGTGGTGGATGGATAGCATGCAAAAGCTGCGGTGATAGTCGTGCAACCGTGCTTTGACTTGTCGGACGGGCGTAAAGCCGGGGTTCCACAAAAGTGACCCATATCCGAAAACCCAAAATGCCATGTCAGAACCCCTGTCTTCTAGGGCTCATAAACACGGTTTTCTGCGAAAGAAAAGGGGCCTCAGCCCACCCGCATCAGATCGCCAAAGATCGCTGTGGTATGTTCCTGCAGGTAAATCCGCAGCCAAGGCGTATATTGCCCCGGATGGCGGGCCACATCAGCGGACAGGTCATAGAAATCGACCCAACGGGTATCCATCACCTCATCGGGGTTTGGCACGACCTTTAGATCATTGGGGGCGTCGGCCACATAGACCTGCACGACTTCATGTTCGATCAGCCCGCCACCGACATCAGCGCGGTATTCAATTTCATCCCGGTGCGATGGGTAAAGACCTTTGATCCCAAGCTCTTCATCCAAGCGGCGCACGGCGCAATCGGTATCGTCTTCATCCCACTCCGGATGCGTGCAACAGGTGTTCGCCCAAAGACCTGGCGTATGATATTTGCCCATCGCCCGCTGCTGGATCAACACCCGCCCGCGGTTCATAACAAAAACGCTGACCGCCTTGTGCTTGAGCCCGCGCAAATGCGCATCCAGCTTTTCCACCGGTTTCAACACGCCGTTTTCCCAGGCCGGGATCATAATGGTCATGTCCGTAGCGGCGATACAAGGCGCGTCAGATGCGCCAGGTTCTTGATGCCGATCTTGAGGTGTGCCATGGGCCGCGCCTTTACCAGTTTCTTATTCATATACGCCTCAAACGTCAGCTTTTGCACGTCGACATCATGACACAGGGAGACAAACCGCTCGCGCCGTTCGTCGCTGCGGTAATAGGCGTTTTGCATGGCGCCCAAAACCCGGAAAACCTGTTTGTGTTCGCGCATGAAAAGCTTGCGGGCCAGTTGCAGGTCTTTGACCCGGCCAGAGGCCAGACAAGCCGCCGCTGCCGTTGCAGCGACACGTCCGCCCACCATGGCATAGTAGATGCCTTCACCAGATGATGGAGCAACAACGCCGGCTGCATCACCGGCGAGCACCACGTCTTGGCCGTTGTCCCAACGTTCCAGTGGCTTGAGAGGAATGGGCGCGCCTTCCTTGCGGATCGTCTTGCAGTCGGTCAGCCCGGAGGCCGCGCGCAGATCGGCGGTCGCTTGTTTAACGTCGACGGATTTGACCATTGATCCCATACCAACGCTAGCCTGCCCGCCATGGGGGAAAACCCAGCCGTAAAAATCTGGCGAGATCTTGCCGTCGTAGACGACATCGCAACGTGCAGGATCATAGGTGGGCGTTGGCTCCGGCGCCTCGATGATCTCGTGATAGGCGATGACGTAAGGGATCTTGTCGCCGTCCTTCACCTCGGCTCGCGCCACATTAGACCGTGCGCCATCGGCCCCGATCACCAGTTTGGTCGTCAGCTTCATCTCATTGCCGCTGATCTTATCGCGATAGACCACATGGGTGCCGTCAGCATCCCGTTCAATCTTGGTAAAGGTGCCGGTGTAGCGATGTGCGCCTGCCTCCTTTGCGCGTACACGCAGGAATTCGTCAAAATGTTCGCGGTCGACCATGCCGACAAAGCCGTTCTCGATCGGGATATCGACCTGCCGCCCAGTGGGCGAGATCATGCGCGCGGTATTGACCTTGGCCACCAACTGTTCATCGGGAATGAAGAAATCTTCGATCAGCCGCGGGGGTATGGCCCCGCCACAGGGTTTGATCCGCCCCTCGCGGTCAATGAACGCGACCTTATGGCCAGACCGCGCGAGGTCCTCTGCAGCGGTGGCACCGGAGGGGCCTCCGCCCACGACAACGACATCATATTGCATTGATCATTCTCCCGGGACGAGTGTGGCGGATGGCATTTTGCGATCCATGATTTTGGCGGCCATGGCGGTGGCGGCGATAAAGAGGGCAGCCTCGGCGATAAAGACGGAGCCGAAGGCCTGGGTGTCGGTCAGTGTACTGCGCAAGAGATCGACCATGCCGGCCCCAACAAGCCCGCCGAACCCGGCGGCGATGGCTTGTGCGGCACCCCAAAGGCCCATGCGTGTCCCTTCGCGCCGTTCGGCCCCTTCGGCGGCCAATGCCATCATCGATCCGATCGCGGCGACGGCAAACATGCCATTGAAGAAACCAAGCAAGACGACCGCTGGCACCAGCGGCGCGCCGGGTCCCGCAGGACCTAGGAGCGCAATCAGGACCAGCGCCAGCGCTGATCCGATGCAGCCCGCCATCACCCAGTTGCGCAACAGCCCAATTTTCAGCCCCGTCGCGACGATGCCAACGGTTAGCATGCCCAGAAACACACCGCCGTTCTGTGCGCCCGAGAGCGAGGTGGACTGCCCCGGCGTGAAGCCAAAGACGAGCCCGGCGTAGGGCTCGAGGATCAATTCCTGCATGAAGTAGGCGGTCATCGACAGAAAGACGAAGATTGTGAAGTTGCGCGCCTTGCGTTCGCTCCAGACCTCGCGCAATCCATCCATAAAGGGCGTGGGGTCCGGCTCACGTATGGCGATCAGGTTCCGCTCAATCCGCCAGACCGCGAGGCAGGTGATCAGCGTCGCGACAGTCACGACGATGCCGACGATACGGATCAGAAGGGCAGGTGTGTAAGGGTCAATCAGCATCCCAACGATCCCCGCAGTCATCGCGATGCCAAAGATCATCATCAGCCATGTGATCGTCGCGGCTGCGGCACGGCGGTGTGGTGCGGTCGTCGTGGCCAGAAGGGCTAGCAATGATGTGCCCGATGCGCCGACGCCCAGGCCAATTAACGTGTAGGCAATGATTGAAACGGTCAGCCCGAGCGCAAAAGAACTCGCGAAGGCGAGGATGCCTAGGGCGGCGATGAACGCACCCAGCGCCAGCGCCACCATGCCGCCGATGATCCAACGTGTCCGATGCCCGCCAGTGTCCGAATAGAACCCCCAATGCGGGCGTGTCAGCTGAATGCCGTAGTGCAGGCCGACCAATAATCCGGGCAGGATCGCGGGCAGCGACAGTTCCACCACCATCAGGCGGTTCAGGGTGGATGTCGTTAGCACTACGATCGCACCAAGCGCCATTTGTACAAACCCAAGCCGGAAAATCTGGAACCATGACAATGTCATCTTATCCTCCGATCCCGCGTAGGGCTGTGGCGGCAATCATCATGCCGTTGATGTAGAAAAGAATACCCATGCCCTGATACCACGGCGTCTTGCCTTCGGGGTCGCGCAGTAAGACACGCATCGCGCCCAATTGCACCACCAGCATCGCCATAACGCCCAGCGCAAAGCCGGGTTTGTTCCAATAGGTCAGCAGACCAATCACGATGGCCTGTGGAACAGCCATGATCGAGCAGGCAACCCGCGCCGCGCAATCGGGGCCAAGCGTGACTGGTAAAGATCGCAACCCAGTGGCGCGATCCCCCTCAATTGCTTTGAAATCGTTGAGCGTCATAATGCCATGTGCGCCAAGCCCATAAAGCACCGCGATCAGGATGACCTGTGGGTTGGGCGCCCCAGCCGCGACCACGGCAGCACCGGTCACCCAAGGTAGCGTTTCATAGGCCAGCCCACACAGGCCCGGCCCCCACCATCCCGATTTCTTGGCGCGGATGGGTTCAGCGGAATAGGCCCAAGCGGCAGCAACGGCCAGAACGGTCGCGCCAAAGCCCCAGGGACCCAATTGATAGCCGACGATCAGCCCAAGTACCGTCATCGCAAGCGCAATGTATAATCCCCACCGCCCCGGAATGCGCCCCGATGGAATCGGGCGGTCAGGTTCGTTGATTGCGTCCACATGTCGGTCGCACCAGTCGTTTGCGGCCTGGCTCATCCCGCAGACGATGGGCCCAGCAAGAATAACGCCAAGAGCCACCAAAAACCAATGATCCGAAGGACTTGCGCCCGATGACACGACCCCACAAAGATAGGCCCACATCGGGGGAAACCATGTCACTGGTTTGATCAGGCGCAGCATCGCGCGCGGCTCTGGCCAGCGGCGCGGGTTCTGACTAATCTGTAAGTCTGACGTGACACTCATTCTGTCAGTTTAAAGTGACAGACGGGCGTGGGGCAAGTGTAAAGGTGCGTTGACACTGTGCCATCTTGTCGCCCTCAGCAAACCCTTCATTTTCATCGAATTGTAGCGTTAAGCCTGCCTTCACCCCCGCTGCTTTAAGCCCGCTCCTGGGTGAAGAAATGAGGTAGTGGGATGAGTGCAGGATCAAACGCACCAACGATTATTAAGCGCAAGAAAGTCACCGGAGACGGGGGCCATCATGGTGGTGCCTGGAAGGTGGCCATGTTTTATGGTCCTTCATGTTTGGCGCTTTGCACCGGGTTGGTTTGGAAAAGCCGTAGATTTTCTGCGGCATGATGCGTCTTTCTGACGGAAGTCACCGATCATGGATCATATCGGTGCGCCCTTTCGGCGATGCCCTCACCTAAACCAATTCAGCCTGAACAACCTGTTAATCTCTCCCCAGCAAATAAAGAGAATTTGAGAGAAATTACGCCTTCTTCTCGAGGCTCTTGTTATGTTGCGGGGCCAGATCAACCCGGCCATTCGGGTCATAGACGCGCAACCCTTTCTGCACGCTGTTCAGCGCCTCTAGCCGCTCACCTGCCGCTGCCACACCTTTAATGGCAGCAGCTAACAGAGCTTGATTTTCATCCATTTTGCGGCGCGCCGGGCGCAAAGCATCGGCCGCTGGTTTGGCTGCCGCCAATTGCGCAAGCAGCATTTCCTTTTGCTGCAGCAGATCCCCCAAAGGATCAAAATTAGCGGAGATCAGCGCCTGTTTTTCAAGATCCAGAACCTGATCAAGCTGCGTGATGAGACGGTCAGGCAATGCTTCTCACTTTCATCGCCTCAAACAGGGCTTCGGCCAACCCAATACCACCAGCTTTCACCATCTCCTCGGCCTGCGCATCACGCAGAAAGGATGAAAAATGTTCCTCGCCCTCGCCACCGCCAAAGGTTTCGCGCGGCGCGCCCACACCTGCTGACTTCAGCATCTCGGCTAGGAAGGTGGCCTCCATCTTCTGGGCGGCGTCCCGCAATTTTGTATCGGCCTGTATATAGTCCGGCAGGGCGGTGGCCGGGCGTGGCGGCGGCAGGTCTGGTATCATGGTCATCGGATTCTCCGGTTCGTGGTGGACGCAAAATGACCGACAGTCCTAAACATTCAGTAAGTTTTTTGGACCAAACAGGGGTCAGAAATTGATCTGATCGGAGAACCGATGATTCCCATGATCCTTGCAGAGCCTGCAACTGGCAGCGAAAAGCCAGTCGCGAAAACGGATGCGACGGCCGATGACGCAGAGGCCACGCCCTTTGGCGATCTTATGACCGATGCGGAGGCGCCGGACGGTGATGCATCGCAAACTGCGACAGCCAATGCCGACGGTGTGAGTGTTGACACAGAGGCCGAGACTGCTGAACTCGCGGCGCCACTGGCCGACAGAAAACTGGCAGAGGGAGAAACAAAGCCTTCCGGTGCATTGCTTACTGATGGACAGAAAACAGCAAGGCCAGGTAATGAAAAGACACCCGTGCTGCCCGAAACAGGCAAAGCCAAACCTGACGCCCGCGCGCAGGTCCCCGCTGACGCTGCTGAGGCTGCTGTCGTAAAGGGGCGCGCTCCAAACACAGCCGAGAAGCCTGATTTGCCAACGCCAGACACGAAAGTGCAGCGATCATCAGTCGCGCAATCGGTCATGGAAGGGAAATTGCCGCAGGCGTCAACACCCGTCGCGCCAAAGGCTGATCCAGCCACGGTACCTGCATCCGCGACACCCCGTGCAGATGTTGAAAGGCCCTTGCCACCAGCGGCTCAACCCGCAGCCCAGCCCGCGCAACAACTGAGCCCAAATCAGGATGATGTCGCAAAGAAACTGATTGCCCAACCGACCGTTGAGACCCCGAAGCAACGCCGTGAAGAATTAGCCCAGACCCCAGTTCTTTCCTCCGCTTCAAAACCTGCAACGCCTATCGCCGCGGCGACACAACCGCCCGCAGTTGCCTTGGCCCCGGTGGCAGCCCAACCGTTGCGTGACACGGGCGAAAAACTGGCAAAGGCTAGCCTGAGCGAGGTGACAATCACCTCTGCACCGGTCGAGCGGCAGGGCGTCGCAACAGCAACGGCACAAGCTGCGCCAACCACGGCGGCCACGCCAGAAACGGCGCGGCAGGTCGCGTCGCAAATTGCCGTTGCAGTGAACAACATACCCGGCAAGACCACCGAGATTGCTTTGAACCCCGAGGAACTGGGGCGCGTGCGGTTGAGCCTATCGGCGGCTGATGGTGCGATTGTGTTGAATGTTTTGGCCGAACGCCCGGAAACGCAGGACCTGTTGCGCCGCAACATGGATTTACTGGCACAGGAGTTCCGTCAACTGGGCTACACCTCCATCTCTTTCTCCTTCGGAGATCAAAATGCCGATGCCCGCGCGGAAGATACACAGCCGGGTGAAACCGCAGAATTTGATGTGAAAGATACGGCAGAGACACCCGCCATCGTCACACAGGCACAGACCTCTGGTCTGGACCTCCTGATATAAGGAACGGATATGGATATTACCCCAACGACCACGCAAACCACGCCGACGCTTGCGGTGCCATCGGCGGCATCGACGCAAATCAGCTCTGACTTTGAGGTCTTCTTGCAGATGCTGACCGCACAAATGCAGTATCAGGACCCGCTGAACCCGATCGATTCCACCGACTACGCCACGCAGCTGGCAACCTTTTCGGGGGTCGAGCAGGCGGTGCTGACCAATGATTTGCTCAAATCATTAACCACCCAGATGAATACAGGCGGCTTGGTGGATATGGCGGCCCTTGTCGGGAAAGAGGTGCGGTCAACCGCGCCTGCCTATTTTGATGGCCAACCGTTGACCCTACTGCCTGCGCAGGTTGTTGCTGCAGACAGTGCTGAACTTGTCGTGCGCAATGAAGCAGGGATAGAGGTGCAGCGGACCGCAATCGCACCCGGCGCACAAACACTCGAATGGGCCGGTGTAGCCGCGGATGGCGCGCCCTATCCGGCGGGCACCTATCAGTTTGAGATCGTGTCCAGGTCAAATGGCGATATCATCGCGCAAAACCCGGTTGAGACCTACAGCACAGTAAACGAAGTGCGGCTTGAAGGCGGCAGTACGATTCTGGTGCTATCCGGTGGCGTGACCGTGGCCAGCGATCAGGTGACCGCGCTGCGCGATGCCAGCGCCTGACCTTAGAATAACGTGCTGATCCAGACAGCACCACCAACCAGAACGCCGCCCAAAGCCATCCACGACAGCCGCGCGATGCGGCGTTGTGGCTTTGGCGGCGGCGGCGGGTTGTTCAACCGGATCAGCGCATCCTCTGCCAGGCGCGGCAATTGCGGGCCAAACCGCGCAAGGATCATGGCGGTCTTTTGCAGGTCGCGCAGCAGCGCCTTGGGCCCGATGCTTTGCTTAATGTAATCTTCGACCACAGGCTTCGCGACCTGCCAGATGTTCATATGCGGGTCCAATGAACGGGCCACACCTTCGACGACAACCATGGTGCGTTGCAGCAAAATCAGCTCGGTCCTTGTCTCCATGCCAAAGCGCTCGGTCACCTCAAAAAGATAGCTGAGCAAGCGCGCCATTGAGATACGGCTGGCATCCATTCCGAAAATCGGCTCGCCCACGGCGCGCAGCGCGCGCGCAAATTCATCAACATCGCGGTCGGCGGGCACATAGCCTGCCTCGAAATGCACCTCGGCGACGCGTTGATAGTCTTTGCGGATAAACCCGAACAGAATTTCGGCATAGACGCGGCGGGTATATTCATCAATCCGCCCCATGATCCCAAAATCATAGGCGATGATATCGCCATTCGCGGCTACCTTCAGGTTGCCCTGATGCATGTCACCGTGAAAATACCCATCGCGCAGGGCGTGGTTCAGGAACAGTTGTAAGACACGCGTAGCAAGTTCCGTGCGGTCGTGCCCTGCTGCGTCCAGCGCATCATTGACGCCGATATTTGTACCTTCGGCCCAGTCAAGTGTCATCACACGACGCCCTGACAAATGCCACAGCACTTTGGGCACCTGAAAACCGGCATCACCTTCGGTATTGGCTGCAAATTCGGCTGCGGCAGCACTTTCCAACCGCAGGTCCAATTCACCCATGACCACCCCTTCGAAATGGGTGATCACATCCATCGGGCGCAGGCGGCGCGATGCGGGCGAAAGTACCTCGATCGTGCGGGCGGCAAAGTAGAAGGCGTCAATATCGGTGCGAAATGCGCGTTCGATCCCCGGACGCAAGATTTTTACGGCCACGGCCTCACCGCTGTCGGCCAGATGCGCCTTATGCACCTGCGCCAGTGAAGCGGCGGCGACGGGCTCGGAGAACGATGAAAACAGCTGATCAAAGGATGCGCCCAGTTCCGTCTGGATCGCCTTCTTTGCTTCAGCCATCGAAAATGGAGGTAGCTTGTCTTGCAAAACACGCAGCTGTACCGCCAGCTCATCGCCCACCACATCGGGGCGGGTGGACAGCACCTGACCGAATTTGATGTAAGCAGGTCCCAGTGCCGTCAGCGCCCGCACGGCAGGGGGTTGCGTGACATCCCCTTTGTAGCCCAGCCACTGAAACGGCCAGACCAGCGCCCGCATGGCAATCCGCAGCACAGGGCCGGTATCAAAAGCATCCAGCACGACTTTCATCGCACCTGTGCGCTCCAAAGTAGCACCGGTGCGGATCAGCCGGATAATATTATGCGGGCCGCGCATGTCAGAGCTTCCAGCCTGAATGCAATGCCGCGACGCCCATCGTCAGATTGCGATACTTCGCATTCCCAAAGCCCGCATCACGTACCATCCCCAAAAATGTGTCCTGATCGGGGAACTTGCGAATGGATTCGACCAAATACTGATAGCTGTCACGGTCCCCCGCAATCACCTGACCCATGCGCGGGATCACGTTGAAGGAATAGGCATCATAGGCTGCCTGCATCATCGGGTTGGGTAGCTGGCTAAACTCCAGCACCATCAACCGCCCGCCGGGTTTCAGCACGCGGTACGCCTCTGCCAGCGCATCCTGCGGTCGGGTAACATTCCGAATACCGAAACTGATCGTGTAGACATCGAATGTGTTGTCCTCAAACGGCAGGGCCATTGCATCGCCCACCACCCAATCAAGGCTGTCTGACATGCGCGCGGCTTCAGCCCGTTTCCGGCCTTCCACCAACATCGGCTCAGTCAGGTCCAGCACGGTCGCATGGCCGTGGCCGGCACGTTTTAGAAAACGGAAGGAAATGTCGCCGGTCCCGCCCGCGACATCCAGCAAACGTTGGCCGGGGCGTGGGGCCAGCCAATCCATCATCGCGTCTTTCCAGATCCGATGGATGCCCCCAGACATGACGTCATTCATAATGTCGTATTTGCTGGCCACGGATGAAAAGACGCCCTGCACCCGGCCTGCCTTTTCGGTTTCGCGCACGGTCTCAAACCCGAAATGAGTGGTGGTGTCAGACTTGTCGGTCATGTCATGCTTTCGCCAGATTGCTGTTCCAGGTGGGGTTATACCCAAGCGCGGCAAGAGACAAACTGTCATTCTGCCACGGAGGACCCTGATGAACGCATTTGGCGGCGACGCGCAAAGCCTGACAGATTTTTACCAAAGCATTTCTTGGGCCATTGGTCCTGTCTTGATTGCTGCGCTGATCCTGTTCGGGCTGCGTCTATGGCGCTGGTTCACGGGACAGGCGCGACGCCCCAGCGAAAACGTGCCCAAAACCGTGCTTGCCCGTCTGGACGGTGGCATGCCCGCCGATCTGACACTGATCACCAGTATTGGGCGAAACGCGGCCGCACAGGACTCACTGGGTGAGGTGATCCTGCGACCAACAATTGGCACCCGCCTGCTGATGTTTGGCTTTCCTGTGCTGCTTTATTTTGTCCTGCAGCAGGTGGCCTCTGTCCAGACGATCCCATTGTCAGAGGATCCGCTGACCCTTTGGTTCGGTCGTCTGCTGTTCATCCTGATAATCCACAACATCATCTACTTCAGTATCTATGAACTGCGCTACGATGGGGAGCGGATCACACATCTCAGTTGGTTCTACCGGCGGGTAGAATTGGACATCTCGACCCTTTTGAGTATTCGCGATGACGGCATGTATTTCTACATTCTGCGTAGCGAAAACCACAAAAAGGCTTATATCCCCAAACACCTGACCGGCATCGAAGACTTCCAGCGGGTAGTCAGAGCCGCAATTGCGAAGAATGACGAACGTTAATGCCTGAACTGCCCGAAGTTGAAACCGTCAAAGCGGGTATTGCCCCGGTGATGGAAAGGCGCAAGATTGCGCAAGCGGATGTGAACCGGCCAGACCTGCGCTGGCCGTTTCCGGACAGGATGGCAGAGCGTCTGACGGGAAAGCGTGTTTTGGCACTGCGGCGTCGGTCCAAGTACATCCTGGTCGATCTGGACATTGGCGAAACCCTTCTGATCCATCTGGGCATGTCAGGCCGCATGCTGATCTCTGGTCATACGGTGGGGGCGTTTCATCACCCACACCCCGCCCCAGCGAAACACGACCATGTCGTGTTCCACATGGAGGGTGGCGCGCGCATTACCTTTAATGATGCCCGGCGTTTTGGTGCGATGGATTTGATGGATACCGCGGCGCAGGATGAACATTGGCTGATCCGCGATCTGGGGCCAGAGCCGCTGGGTAACGCCTTCAACGAGAGCTACCTTATTGAGCGGCTGAAAGGACGAAACACACCGATAAAGTCAGCCTTGTTGGACCAGCGCATCGTGTCGGGACTTGGCAATATCTATGTTTGCGAAGTGCTGTTTCGTGCGGGTATCCATCCTGCGCGCAAGGCGGGGCGCATCAGTGCTGCGCGGGTTGCGTCGCTTGTCCCGCTTATTCGCGATGTTCTGTCCGAAGCCATTGCCGCAGGCGGGTCATCCTTGCGCGATTATCGCCAGTCAGATGGCGAATTGGGCTATTTCCAGCATGTTTTTCAAGTTTATGACCGTGAGGGTGATCCCTGCGTAACCCCCGGATGCAACAGAACAATCAACCGAATCGTGCAATCCGGTCGCTCATCTTTCTTCTGTCCGCAATGCCAAAGATAGCTTGATCCCCAGCGACGCTTTGCTAACCCTTAGGGTCTGACCAGCGGCAACAGGGACGGCAGCATGGCATTCGAGACGATTATCGTGGATATCAGCGACTATGTCGCGACTATCACACTGAACCGACCAGATGCGATGAACGCATTGAACAGCACATTGCTCAGTGAGCTGTGCACAGCGCTGGAAGAGGCAGACGCAAGCGATAAGGTTCGCTGCATTATTATCACCGGATCGGAAAAGGCCTTTGCTGCGGGTGCTGATATCTCGGAAATGGCGGAAAAGTCCTTTGTAGAGATGTACACCCAACGCTTTTTTGAGAATGAAACGGACCGGTTCAATCGCATCCGTAAACCGATTATCGCCGCCGTTGCGGGCTACGCGCTGGGCGGCGGGTGCGAATTGGCGATGATGTGTGATTTCATCATCGCCGCTGACAACGCCAAGTTTGGCCAGCCCGAGATTAACCTCGGCGTGATTGCGGGGCTTGGCGGGACGCAGCGCCTGACGCGGTTTGTCGGCAAATCAAAATCCATGGACATGCATCTGACCGGGCGCTTCATGGATGCCGAAGAGGCAGAACGCAGCGGGCTTGTTAGCCGTGTGGTGCCCGCAAAGAAGTTGCTTGCAGAGGCAAAGGGTGCGGCTGAGAAGATCACAGAGAAATCGCAAATTGCTGCCCTTGCCGCAAAAGATGCGGTTGATCGTGCCTTTGAGACGACTTTGGCCGAAGGGCTGAACTTCGAACGCCGCCTATTCCAGTCACTGTTCGCGACGGAAGATCAGGCCGAAGGGATGGCCGCTTTTTCCGAGAAGCGTGAAGCGCAGTTCCGCGATAGGTAACCGGGTACGCGCATCGGTTGTGCGGCACTCGCCTGCTGATTCAAAATCGCCATAATTTTTTTATTTTACTGCCTTTTTTTTCAGGTTGCTAACGTTGGGTCGAAACCCCGGGTTGGTGCCCGAGGGCGCAGTGTATTGTTAAGGAGTGAGCTATGTTTGAACCATTGAATACATCTATCGC